>JAGHBR010000092.1 GCA_021160885.1 Caldisericaceae bacterium | reverse complement strand
GGGTTTAACTTCTGGAATTATATACGGAGAGGTAGGCGGTGTGCTATCTTCATATTCAGCGAAGCCAACTTGAGGTGGCCAGACATTTCCCAGTTCAATTGCGTACAGATACTTTCCTTTTTCTAAGAAACGGATGCTTCCAGCACGCCAGGTATCGACGCCCCCTTCTGCAAATGATGCTGGCTTAGCTCCGTAAAGCGCTTCTTTGTTTATGCTCATCCATTGGCCTAATTTTTTCAATCCCTCTATCTGGGCCTCTGGCAGAGTTCCATCAGCTTTTGGAGCAACATCCAGAAGCGTAACCCCATTTTTACTTACTCGATCTACAATGCCATCAACTAACATATTTACCGGACGACATCCAACACCTTCGGCATAGGCCCAATAATTGCCCATTGGCACATCTTTTTGCCAGCGTTGTTTTTGAGGTTCTTTCATGCCTGCCCAGTGCCAGACACCTTCGGGGAAAATTCCGCCCTCAATATCAAGCACCGAACATGACAAAGGAGCTTCACCATGCTTTTGAGTAATCATTACCTCTTTGCCCCATTTTTCTGCTGCATTGTAATAATAGGCTATGAATGGCTTCCAATTCTTTTTGCCACACCATTCATATTCAAACCACATCTGATCGGGCTGATATTTATTAACCACTTCAATTAGCTTATTGTAAAGTTCTTCTTCAGATTCTTCTTCGTACAAATCTGCGTATTTTGGATCATTCGGCCCCACACCATCAGGGCAATATTCTTTTGCAGGTCCCCAAATTGAGCCTGGTTTTTCATGGAAAGTGGCCACTGTTTTCATTCCATATTTCCTGGCCGCCTTAAACATCTCTCCTAAAACATCTCTGTGAGGTCCCATATCCATGGAATTGAATTTATCAAAATCAGTATCCCACATGGCAAAGCCATCTGCATGTTCTGCGCAAACTCCGGCAAAATCTGCGCCAGCCGCTTTGTAGAGTTTAGCCCAACTCTCCGGATCCCATCTTTCTGCTTTAAATAATGGAATTAAATCATGATAACCAAATTCACATGGATCGCCATAGGTTTTTCGATGAAAATCAAAAACGCCATAATTGGGTTTTCCAGAATTATTTGGCACATACATATATCTGCCGTACCAAATTCCACTATCGACTCTTTCTGAACCTGAATCAAACGGGAAACCTGGCACCGAATAAACACCCCAGTGGCAGTAAATCCCAAGTACCGCATCATCAAACCATTTTGGTACCTGCCATTGTGAAAGCGATTCCCAGGTTGGCTCAAAATGGATTTTTTTCTTAGACCTGTCCTTTCTATTTTCATTGCATGATAGACTTACACTTAAAAATGTGATAATTAAAATCAAATGTAATATACCTTTAATCACGGTATTGCTCCTTAATCAAACTTCTGAAGAATGTCTAATTAAAATAAATATTTAATGGTGGCTAATTTCAAAATTTAATGATTCTTTTGACAGTTTTTTAGTCCAAATAATTAAATCCGTTCCCCCATCAACTTCTTCGTAACCAACTCTGAAGTGCTTACTCTGAAGCATGTTTTGGATTTTCCCCATCCCTTAACAATAGTCACAGGATTGCCAATTACCTGGACTCCTTCGTAGAATTCCTCATCTACTTCAAGTTTAAACTCTAACCTGGTTTGTTGACTTAATTCACTACAAAAAATAGATATTTTTTAACCTGCAAAAAACAGAAATTCTGATTCAATATTTCTTTATGCCTTCATCTGTGATAATTGGGAAGTGGTTTACGGGAGTAAAAGGAGTATCATAATCAGCACCGGAATGGCTGGCCTTGCAAGAAGCAAGCCACTCTTTGATTATCGCTTTCATCTTCGCCGCTCGCTCAGGATATTTTTCTATGATGTTTCTCTTTTCAAAAGGATCTTCGGAAAGATCAAAGAGCAAATCTTCATGCCCATCTTTTGAAAGATTAGTTAAGAATTTAAAATTATTATCAATTAACGCCAATTTGGGAGAACCGAACATGGCATCCTGATCAAACTAGAATAAACAAAATGGAATGGGCTTGGGTCTTGTAGTCATTTGACCTTTAATTAAAGGCAAAATACTGATGCCATCAATTGGCCAATTTTTTCTCTTTATTTTATAATTAAGAACTTCCTGAATGGTTGGAAAGTAATCCATGGTACTGCAAGGAGTATTAATTACACATCCGGGCTCGACTTGCCCAGGCCATTCCAACAAGGCAGGAACACGGATACCCCCCTCAAAAAGACTTCTTTTGGCCCCTCGTAAGCCTGCGGTTATCCCACATGAATTATATCGCCAGAAGGGTTCTCCCTTTTTCCTGATTACTTCAGGGCCATTATCACTGCAAAACCAAACCATAGTACTCTTCGCTAATCCAAGCTCACGTAATTCTCGTCGTAATCGGCCTATTTGTTCGTCCATGGCTGTAATACAGCCATAATAATTTTGTTCATGATAGTTGAAGTTTTCGTACATTTTACGGTATTTGTGGCAGGCAACAACTGGTTCATGTGGTTCATGAAACCAGATAGTAATAAAAAATGGCTGTTTGTTTTCTTTAGCCTGGCGAATAAATGAAATGGCATGATCCATGACCAGACGACATGCTGGGCCTTCCAATTTTTCCTTTACCATTTCCCCATTATAAAAAAACGGTAGTTGAGAATCTTTGTCAAACCTGGCATTATCGCTGGGATTACAGGTTGGAACATTGCAAACAGTAGTAAAGCTTTAATCGTAATCTCTTTCCCAGGGGGGCGCATATTTTCTCAGTCTATTTTCATAATATTCCGGGAGGGTCTGGCCTTTTTTGGTAATCGGGCCAAGATGCCATTTCCCAAAGTGACCGGTCGTGTAACCAAGCGATTTACACATTTTGGCCAGGGTAATTTCCTCTGCTGGTAGATAGCCAATACTTGCCGAAAAAATTCCATAACGCAAATAATGACGGCCTGTAAGGCAGGTGGCTCTTGTTGGAGAACAGACTGGCGCGGCCGCATAAAAACGACTAAACTTGATCCCATTTTTAGCCATCTCATCAAGATTGGGTGTCTTGATCACTTTATTCCCGTTAAATCCCACATCACCATAACCAAGATCATCTGCCATCAATAGAATAATATTTGGTACTTTCTGGCCACTATCAGCTCCAAAACTGACACGCGTCGCCAGACCAAATGTTAATAATGCAGAACTTTTCAGAAAAGTTCTTCTACTTAATTTAGGATTCCAATCTGACCTTTTGTGAAACATAACTATTCTCGCTTAGATTAGTGGAAATTATGGCTTAAATTATTTGGACATTGGAATAAAATGAAAAGAACACGGTTCTGTTGAACTGGTTTGTACCCAAATAATTAAATCAGTCTGACCGCATCTATCACGATGACCGAACCTGAAAGTTTTCCCCCTTTTTACTTCCTTGCCGTTAAGTCTTAGTAATATATTTTTATCGCCCCAATTTTTAATTATGAAAGCAGGATTTATTACTGGTGAGTCTTCACTCGCCAGTAAATCAAATTTAACTTCATCTGGGTTATTGACATTTTTACATTCAAACATATATGCTCTCTCTGATTCATCATATCCATAACTAATTATTTTGCATTCATCATTCAATTTAAGCTTAGCAGGATTCAGCCATGATCTGGCTAATTTAGCTAATCTTGCTGCCGGCTTATCCGTAAGTCCATGCATCATTATTCTTTCAATAAAGTTTTTGCCTGATTTAAGGTTAGCCCATTCTGAGATATTGCTAACAGAAGAATGTCCGGCTCGATCGGGAGCCACTGCCCACCTGCCATCGGAAGGAATTTGTGACACAGGCCAGTGATTCCACCAGGGGAAAATCGAAATTTCTTTTTTAATTTCATGAGCATAAGGACGAAATACCGGTCCTTTAAATTGCCCGTTTTCATGCAAAAACGGTTTATCAGAAACGATTAAAAACGGCTTTGCTTTAGCTTTAATATTTATTATCTGAATATTGGCATTTCCTGGTTTATCAAACTTTCGGGGAGCTTCTGGAAGCCAAGAATAAGTATGAGTTTGACCTGCCATATTGACCATTGTTACTGCGCTTGTTTCAATAATATCTTCGGGACGTTTGCCAGGCGGGATAAGGATAATAGATTCCTGCCAGCCATGGTCCAGTGGTTTAGTACTCCATAAATGAATTTTCCTTATTCCAATGCCATCTGGATAAATCGTATAATATTCATCACTCCAATCGCCCCGCTCAGTTAATGAATCGACATAAGCCAATCGATACCAGTTATCAACAAGGGCATATCGCCAATGAATAACCACCCGGGCATCATTGTTTTCAATAATTCTGACCCGGGAATACTGGCATCTTTTATCAGACATAGGCTCCTGGCAACCTCTATTATCAAAATCTTCTCCAGCTTCATTAAATTGATTATTGTACCAAATTCCATTTTCAGAGACCCAACATGGTATATAGCTTGTTCCTCGCCAAAAAACAAATCGATAAGGAGCCTGGTCAAACAAAACAACAACATCTGCATGCGGGCCAACACGCCATAAATTATCCCATTCTTCACAATATTTAAGTTTGCAGTAGTAGGCAGCAAATTTAGCTGGTCCTCTGGGCTCAGCAGGAAATTTTCTGAAAGTCATGCCTGTTCCATGGGTAGGTTTTGAAATTGTATAGCATTGTTTGACCTCTGCTGCATTTAAAGCGCGGTTATAAATCTTCACCTCATCAAGATAGCCATCAAATGAATAAAAGGAAGGAATGTTTAGCCGAAGATTACTTTGCCCGGCCATTTTTTCTAAATTTCTGCCAATTTGTAAGTTCTTATTGAATGCATACTTAATTTCCCCTTTAATGGCTTTTTCAGCCACTTTTTGGCCATTGATGTAAATTTTCATTCCGCCATTCATTTCAAAGGTAGCAACAAGATGTGTCCATTTCATAAGCGCAATTCTTTCATCAGAAATGCACTCCTGCCATTTATCGGCAATTTTTGCGCTTAAACCGACATGCCCCATATAGTCGATTCCCAAATAATATCCTGCTTTATGTTTGTTTTCCTGATTTATTATTGCACACCATCCCCATGGATAAGCCTGAATAGCAACCCAGGCTTCCAGAGTAAATTCTTTACCTAAATGAGGCGCCCTTAATGCCTCCCTTATTACGGCTGTTGTGTAACCATCATATTTTAATCCTGAACCTGAAACTCCTATAATAAATTTTTTATAACCAATTATTTCATCCTTTATGCCGCTCACTACATCCGTTACCTTTGAGCCTTTCCCCTCATCAAATTTCCACCAGGCAACCAAATCCTTACTAGCCGCGAAAACCGAAAAAGAAAATCCCACTACAAAAATTAAAAAGACAAAGAGCCCTGAACTTATCTTATTTGTTTTGTATTTCTTCATTTTTATTCCTTATTTATTTTTTAAATATGAATGGTTTAATTAATAAGCAGAAAAACAAAAATTAGTACCCCACTACATATCAATTATCTAAAATCTATTCAAATAGTCACAAACCATTTTTTAAAATCAATTTTATCAAGCTCTTTTTTCATAGCATCATATTGAGGTTTTGACAAATCAACCAGTGGAAGCCTAACAGG
>JAGHBR010000020.1 GCA_021160885.1 Caldisericaceae bacterium | reverse complement strand
CGTCAATAGTGAACCGTTGAAAGCCAACATCATCAAGCCACAACGGCAATCTTACTGAAATAAACATTAAAGGTCGATTTCCACGTAAGAAATCAATGCCTGTCGCTAATTCTTTTGCACCAGCAAGCTTAACACCTCTATCAAGCAGAATCGTATATTGCATGATTTCATTTTCAAGGACAATATTCTTAACATGAGCCCTGTCAGGAAGGAAACTTAATTTCGTTTTGGCATAGCTTTTTGGTGAATCAATGGAAAAGAATATCAAACAGAAGGCCAATAGTCTTGACAATATTCTAACACGATACATCATCGTCTCCAAACCAAATTTATGGTATCAGTTATTTATAAAAATTTTTATAATCCATTTCATAAAAACCATTACTTTGCGTCCATGACACATCGAAAGCCTATAGTGGCAGACCTATTTAAAGCTGGTGTCATATACCAGAATTTAGCTCTTTGATAGTTTGCCCTTGCTCCTCCTTGCATATACCACCGGCTTCCCTTTGCTAAAAAATAACTTCCTCCTCGAATCCAGGAAAAATAGTGATAGCCGTCGGACTGAAAGGAATCTGTCCATTCCCAAACATTCCCAACCATGTCCAAGCAACCGTATGGGCTGGCTCCCTCAGGGTAACTACCCACTGGCTTGGTATCGCGGGAATCTATATTCGCTTTATTGGGATCAAAAACATTCCCCCACGGCCATGTTCTTCCATCGGTGCCCTGGGCAGCTTTTTGCCATTCAGCTTCTGTAGGTAATCGTTTACCTGCCCATTTTGCATAGGCTTTTGCGTCTTCTAAGGAGACCCACACCACCGGATGATTGGCTTTACCCTTTGGATATACTCCATTATGCCAGTTTCTAAGGAAATTTTGGGGCCATTTCGGTTTATATCCGGTTTCGTCCAGAAACTGCTTAAATTGTTCATTTGTTACTTCCGTTTTATCAATGTAAAAAGCTGGAACATAAACCTCCTCGGTGCAACTATAGCGGATACCGCGGTCATCTACAATCAAAGTGTCAAGAGACAAGCCTTCCCGCCAGCGGTATTCTACATGCATGGTAAATTTTCCCGCAGGAATCAGAACCATGTTTGCTCTGTTTGCATTCTGTCCAAGGCTAATTTTCTGAAAAATAAGCAGAATAAGAGACATAAAAAATAAAACCCAACGATTGTTTTTCATTGTTTACAATCCTCAATTTCATAAAGAGTTACTTATTGCGATTATAATTACAGCACACAAAAGGACCAAAAGTCCCCAATTTAGTAATGAACGAGCTTCCGGGGGAGCACCTCTCCATTCACCTTTCCATAATCCCCATAGATTACCTACCACAATAGATAAAGAAATAAACAGGGGCCAACCGATCATTACGCCCCATATTCCCAATTTTGCTGCGCTCATTCCATACAAATAAAAGCTCCCAATCCACATAATTGCCATTAACGCCCCCCAACCTAAATTGCTTTTCGAGCTTTTAGAAAGAAGACGATTAATATTTTTGTGTTTTAACATCAAATATAGACAATAACCAAAATTCACAATAAATCCGACGGTGAAAAATAAGGCCCATACAGCGTTACCAGCAAAGGTGGGCGATGCCCCAAGTTTTTTGGCTTCGTTAATCAGGTTCGCCCCAAATGCCACACCTACGTTTGGGAGACAAGACAGAATACCTGCAAAAATCGCGATAAAAAGACCAACAGCAAATTCTTTTGGTCCTTGGCTGCTTTTATTAAGGCCGTTGTCTTTATTTTTTCGTGATCCTGCAATTGAACAAAGAACAATTCCAATAATTACAATGGCTGTTCCAGCTAATAATGTCAATCCTTTGATGGCCAACAAAGAATCAGGGAAAAATACTGCCAGAGGAATCAGGGCACCAAGGCTTGCAATAAGTCCCATGATAATTGGATAACCTAAGGCCAGACCAAGCTTGTCCATACCAAGTCCAAATAGTATGGCACCGATCCCCCAGCCGGCACCGAAAAGTACTAATATGACAATGTCTTTAGAAGGAACTGAACTATAAACAGAAAAAATATTTGGAATAAAAATAAGTGTAAGAATCCAATTAAAAATAAGCATTCCAAATAATGAAAATGTAGCCCATGTATGTTCCCATTCCCATTTTTTAGTTAACGTCATAGGCAACACAAATGTACCTTGAAAGAAACCAGCGATCAAAACAAGAAAAAAACCCCATAAAAGTTCCATTAATGTGTCCCCTTATCTTGTAAATATTCTAAGTAATGTAATTTAAAACTTCTGCAATATTTTTATCTACTTCCTCACGAAATGGGTAGGAATCAATTGTCTCTCTTTTCTGCGTGGAAAGAGCGGCAGTAGTGACGCCAAGGGCGACGGCCTCAGCCACGGACCTGTTTTCGGCAAGCCCCACAGCTAACCCGGCATTAAAAGCATCCCCGGCACCAACACTATCTACAACTTTAACATTAAGTGTAGGGATAGGAAAAATTCCGCTATTGGAGGCCCATAGTACACCTTTTGCACCAAGTGTTAATATTACATTCTCCACACCTAAACTTAGCAGGGCTCTTGCCAAATCCGAATCGGAAATCGGATCGTTCGGTTCTAACCCTAAGCAAACTCTCGCCTCAGTTTCATTAGGTGTGAGGGCAAAAAAATCGCTTAAATCACATTTACGCAAATCCACGGCTGGAGCTGGATTCAAGATATATTTCACACCTTTCCTTTTTGCAATTTTTGCAGCGACCAGAGCCGTTTCTAATGGTATTTCTAAAGGAGAAACAATTACATCTGAAAATTCAATAATATGCCGATTTTCTTCAATATCCTTTGGCAGAAAATCATTATTTGCGGCAGGATCAATTACTATTGAATTGGTACCATTGGAAGAAAAAATAATAAATCCCACTGCAGTGGGCAGATGATCCGAATAGAGCACACCATTTGTATTTACGTTCTCCTTTTTTAATAAAGAAACAAATGCATCTCCAAACGAATCTTTGCCAACTTTGCCTAAAAAAGTCACATCCGCTCCCAGACGGGATGCGCATACTGCCATGTTTGAACCTTTTCCACCATGTGTGGTATGATAATTTCTGCCAACAACTGTTTCACCTTCCACAGGAATACGATCAGTGTCCATAACTAAAGCAACTATATAGCTGCCAACGATTGTAACCTTACCCATGGAATTTTCTCCTAAGAATAAATCTTCTCTACAACTATAAACTATTGTAATGTTTTTATTTTTTGTCTTCTTCAAAGATATTCATTCGATAAAGTTTGGCAAGATTTATAAATTTTTTGCGATAGTTCCCATATACTGTAACCTTATGCCAACTAAATATATCTGTATCCCAATTATCCAATAATAATTGGACGTCAGGTACTTCTACTGCAAGTTTTGTTCTGCAGGCTAATGGGCTATGTACATTTCCTACTGCTTTACCATTGTGGATGGACATGGAATTTGTCAATATGTCGAATTTTATCGTTGTTACGCTATATCCAGAAGGCATGATAACCTGCAATGATGCCCCTTTATTATCTTCTGCATGACTTCTTATTATATATGGGACAGAGGGTCCCTTAGAACCAAAAGGTTTATTTGAAGCCATACAATGTGCATATATAATTTGATTTGAAGCAGTATCAATAACAGGGTCTGAAACAAAGCCAGGCCTGCCTGTTATATATTTTATCGCTAATTGTGTCAAAATAGCATCAAGATCTGATTCACAAACTCCGACAAAACCATCGTTATTCATTTGAAAATGACTTAAACAAGGATATGCAGTAAGTTGGCCAGTAAAATACATCATAATACAGTCTATACTAATTGCATCAACTTTATGCTCTTCTACTGCTGCCTTTAATGCAAGATACATTTTTGCAGATTTTAGGATTTCATTCTTTGTTGGCTCTACAACATTTCGAGCCCCATTAATCCAATTTTCAGCAATTTTTATTGCCTTATTTTTATCTGTAGCATTATAATAAGAAAGTAAATCTTCTTTTGTCCCAACAATTACATTTACACCATATCTATCTTTTAGCAACTTTAGTTTATTTTCCATGCCTTTGCGCCCCTGAAGAAACCGTTTCCACGTACTTCCGGTACCGACAGATTCTTTAATAAGTTCTTCTTTTTCTTTAGGAATTGGTGCAAAGTTTTTAAAAACGAGAACTTTCGAATTGCTTATTCTTTTTTTTACTTTTAATAATTCGATTGCATCCACAACATCTTGAAAATCGGAGGATAGTACAGTTATAATAGGTAATTTCTCCTTTTTAATTTTATGATGAGAGCGTATAGAGTCGCCTGATCCACCGAATAATCCATCAACAATAACTCCAGCTTCTTCTCTTTCTAAAAATGCTTTTGGTACTCCAGTGCCATGTGCTAAGTTGAAAATAACAATACCATCATATTTTTTGTTGTCTGCGAATCCTTCTTTTGCCTTTTCTTCTGAATAATAGTACTCTGGTTTAAATTCAATATTAGGAAATTTAGATTCCAATTGTCCCAAGATTCTTTTTGATTCTTTATTGTAATCGTAATTTATATAAGGCCAACCAGGAATGCCTTTTCTCCGTACCGAGAAAACTGACTTAATTTTTAATTTTATTTCCATTTTATTATCCTATAT
>JAGHBR010000273.1 GCA_021160885.1 Caldisericaceae bacterium | reverse complement strand
TCATATTTTATTCTTCAGGATTTATTTCATAAGAATGGGTGATTTCCACAGCCTTTTGCAACATAGCAGTTACTGCACAATAGACATCCTGAGAAAGATTGATCGCTTTGACGAGATTTTGTTCATTCACCTCGCCCCAGATTTTGTAAGTCAGATGTATTTTAGTGTAAACTTTTGGATGTTCATCAGCCATTTCAGCATCCACGTGTACCTCAAAACGGTGAAACTTTTGACGCATTTTAATTAAAATCGAAGCCACATCACTCCCGGTACAACCGGCTAATGATAGCAACAAAAGTTCTTTAGGGCGAATGGCTCCATTTTCACCGCCGAATTTTGGTGGGCCATCCATGGGTACCCAATGATTCGAATCTGTAATACCATTAAACGTAACACCTTTGATATGAACGACCTTACCTTTAACCTGTGTAGCCATATTAATCCTTTCTGTTATTTAGAAACTTAGAAACAAACCTATAAACGCAAAATAAATAGTACTTATTCTCGGATCACAAATTAAGGGGCAGCCAAAGCCCAATTTTGACATGTACCGACCGATAAAATAACCGACAATTCCGCCGCCCAGTGCAAATAACACGTGATTCATAGTTACCTCATTTTTTTTAAATTTGTTTTGATGAGGTTGAAGAATTAAAGGGACATTTTTTCTTTTTTTAAGCAACTCGTTTATTTTTATTTTTTTGTGTAAACCAATTTCAGAACTTGAAACTTGACAGACAGTGAACAGCGTAACGACTCGGAGAGTCGTGTTACGACCTCGGTACCCCCGCTCTCCAAATAGGTTGTGAGCGCCAGCGAGCTCAAATAAGTCCTGTTGGTACAGGGCTAACGACTCAGAGAGTCGTGGTACACTCTTACTCCTTAATTCCTTACTCCTTTTGAATTCAAAAATCCGACTAATAAATTTTGGCTTCTTCTTCGTTGCGCAGAACGCGTAAGGCCCCCAGAACAAGGGCTTTCATTTCTTCTTCTCCAGGAAAGACAAAGATGGGCGCAATAAACGAAACACGTTTTTTGATTAGCTCAACAAAACGCTTGCTTTTGGCTACCCCTCCGGTTAACGCAATGGCATCGACCTCACCAAGCAGTACCGTGGCCAGTGCACCAATTTCTTTGGCAATCTGATAAGCCATAGCTTCAAAAATCAATTTAGCTTCGTTGTCCCCCTTATCGATGCGATCTTCCACAATGCGCAAATCATGAGTGCCCAGATAAGCTACCATACCGCCATGGCCTTTGATGAGTTTTTTCATATCCTGATAGGTGTAAGTGCCAGAGAAGGCAACTTTAACCAGATCTCCAACCGGTACTCCCCCGCTGCGTTCTGGACTAAAAGGGCCGTCTCCGTCCAGGCCATTGTTTACATCAATTACTTTGCCTTTGTAGTGAGCGCCAACCGTTACCCCACCGCCCATGTGAGCAACGATTACATTACACTCTTGATATTTTTTACCCAATTTTTTCGCCGTTTCTCTGGCAACCGCCTTTTGATTTAAAGCATGAAAAATACTTTTACGTGGAATAAGCGGCATACCGGAAATGCGTGCCAGATCATGTAATTCATCCACCACCACCGGATCTACAATAAAAGCCTGACATCCAAGCGCCTTGCTGATAGCATAGGCAATCAGGCCACCACAGTTGGAAGGATGATCTCCCATGATGCCTTTTTTCAGATCTGCTACCATTTGTTCCGTCACTATGTAAGTACCACCTTCAATGGGACGTACCAGTCCACCACGACCAACCACAGCGACAATTTCATTTAAATTAACTTTCTTGTCTCTCAAAAAGCGAATGATTAATTCCATTCGGTACAAATCCTGGTCTGAAGCCCGATTAAAACGAGCCAGCTCTTCAATTTTATGTGCAATGTTTTCCGTAAAAATCTCTTTTTCGCCCTGATAAAGCGAAATTTTGGTACTGGTAGAGCCGGGATTAATGGCTAAAATTAATGGTTGTTGTTCATCAGTCATTTTGTTTCTCCCCCATTAACTGACAGCCAGTGCAGTAGCAATGGATAAAAATTTAGCATTCTCTGAATCAGCACGCGAGGTGAGTACCACAGGAACTGCTGCGCCCAAAATAATGCCAGCAACCAGTGCGTTGCCCAAAATGGTCATCAATTTGTAAAAAATATTACCGGCTTCGATATTGGGAACAATACAGATATCGGCCTTACCCCCTACCGGTGAGTACAATCCTTTAACCTGATTTGCTTTGGGCGAGAGTGCGTTGTCCAAGGCCAGAGGTCCATCTACAATGGCCGCTGGCAATTGACCACGCTCCGCCATTTTGGCCATGATGGCGGCTTCTGCCGAAGAAGGCATGTTTTCTGCATTAACTTTTTCTACAGCAGAAAGAATAGCTACTTTTGGCTTTTTGTATCCCAGGGCATGGGCTGCTTTAATGGCATTGTTGGTAATGCCAATTTTGGTTTTTAAGTCAGGGGCAATGTTCATGGCTGCATCGGACATAAACAACAATTTTGGGTAATTGGGACTTTCGAAAATCGCCAGATGCGAAAGGACTTCAGAATCACGCAAGCCGTACTCTTTATTTAAAATGCCTTTTAAAAAATTCGCGGTACTGCAAATTCCTTTCATAATAACCTGTGCTTCGCCCGATCGCACTAACTCGATGGCTTCACGTACGCATTTTTTTTCGTCTTTAATATCAACGATTTCGAAATTTTTTATATTGATATTTTCTTCTTCTGCCCGATGAATAATTTCGGTGCGATCACCAACCAGGATGGCATCTCCCAATCCGGCAGAATACGCAGCATTCAAAGCAAGCAACACTTCGGAATCCTGAGCCATGGCTACAGCAATTTTTCGTCTCTCCATTTTCGAAACATGAGTAAGCATTTGCTTAAAGTTTTTCAACATGGCAATCCCTTTCGATTAGTCAAATTTAGTTGAAATCGTAGCAATTCTTTGAGGTTCTGATATTCGTTTAGCGCTCATCAAGGCATTTTTAACAGCCACAAGTAAACCATTCAATGAATTGGCATTTTCCGGAAATGAGGCGATTCCAATAAAAACCTTAACTTTCAATTTTTTATCGGTAAATTCGGATTGTTGTAAGATGTTATCAATTTTTTTAGCTACTTCAAAGGCATTTTTACTATTTGTAGCAGGCAAACTGATCAAAAATTCATCAGCCCCAAAACGACAGATTTCATCGTATTTTCGCAATTGTGTTTTAATCTGGCCAACCATTTCCCTGAGTAATTGTCGGGACACCTCAACACCATAATGGGTAATAATATGCCCAAATTTTTCCAGGTCTATTAAAAGGAGTGCGTAAGGTTCATTCATGCGCGTGCTACGATGAAAATTTTCCTTTAAAAACGGTAAATAATATTCAAAACGTAAAGCGCCAGATTCTTCATCGATGCGGTCTAATTGCCTCATTTTTTGATTGATTCTTTCCAGATGCAGAACTATTGAAATTAAACTGGCATAGATTCTGACAATTTGCTGCCGTTCTTCGTTAAAATAATTTAACGTTAAAGAATCAACGTATAAAAATCCAAGTGGTTGCTGAAATGCATTTAAACTGGTCACAAAGGCCGAAACAAAATCATGTTCCATTTGTAAATGGTCTACAACCTTTTGCGCGTGTTTTTTTTCCGGAATATTAATATCCTGATTTTTCCAGATCACTTCACGTAATAATTGGGAATCAATTTGTCGGCGGTAGTTTTTACAAAAATTCCATGACAAGTTGTGAAAATTGCGAATTTCCAGCTGCTCGGTATCCGGATTTAATTCTACAATAGCCGCCACATGCAAATCAAGCAACTTCACAAGTTCTGCTAATAAATCATGTAAAATGCGCTCACAGTTTTTGGCGCTTTTAATTTCAGCAAGACTCTTTTCAATGACGGCAAAAACTTTTTGATCCATGGTAAGCCCTCCTGTTTTGGGCAGATATAATTTAAAAAAAAATCCCCGAATTATATTCGGGGATTTTTTATTTAAGTTTAAGCGTCCAAAGCAGCAATTGCGCACATGCGAACGATGGTATCTACATCGCAGTGCCGTTGCAGTACATGCACCGATTTTTCCAGTCCCACTAAAATTGGCCCAATGGCTTCTGCTCCACCAAGACGAGCCATCAGTTTGTAACCAATATTTCCGGCTTCCAGCGACGGAAAGATTAATACATTTGCCCGACCTTTCAAATCCGAGAAGTTGTAATCGCGTTCCCGTAGTTCCGTATCGAATGCTAAATCGACCTGCATTTCACCGTCAATTATCAAATCGGGGCGCATCTCTTTAACCATTTGCGTTGCTTTGGCAACTTTTTCTGAGAATGGATGGCGGACACTGCCAAAATTGCTAAAACTTAACATGGCAATGCGGGGTTCAATATCAAACGTCTTTTTGACCTTATCTGCAACCATGATGGCAGTATTGGCCAAAATTTCCGCTGTTGACTCAATATTAACGGTGGTATCGGCAAAGAAAATAGTCTCTTTTTTGAAGACCATGGCGTACAAGCCAGCAATGAATTTTTTATCTTTCTGAACTTCCAAAATTTGCAGCGCTGGTCGAATAACTTCAGGATAGTAATGATTCACGCCGGAAACCATACCATCAGCATCTCCCATGCGTACCATCATCACGCCATAATAGTTGTGATCCGTAGTTAACAACCGGTGACAGGCGTTGCGAGTCAATCCTTTGCGCTGACGCAGGCGATAAAGTTCATCAACATAAGTCTCAATTTTATCACTTTTGGAAAATTCGATAATTTCTGCTTTGTTGATATCGAGATTATATTTTTCAGCCAGAGCATGAATTTTTTCTTTTTCACCTAATAAAATGGGTTGCACAATATCTTCATCGATCAAAATTTGAGCCGATCGCAAAACTTTAATTTCTTCGCCTTCCGGCAGCACAATCCGTTTTTTGATGTCCTTAGCTTTGTTAATCAGGATTCGTGAAATTTCGTGGGAACGACCCAGACGGCTTTCCAGGGCGTCACGATAAGCATCCCAATCGGTGATTTTTTTACGAGCCACACCAGTTTCCACGGCGGCTCTGGCAACAGCTAAGGCTTCCCAGGTTAAAACTCGTGGATCGAATGGTTTGGGAATGATGTACTCTGGCCCAAACGAAAATGGTTTGCCACCATAGGCTCTAATCACTGAATCCGGCACATCCTGTCTGGCTAAATCAGCTAAAGCATGCACGGCTGCTTTTTTCATTTCCATGTTTATTTTACGAGCGTGTACGTCCAGTGCACCGCGGAAAATAAAGGGGAATCCTAAAACATTATTCACCTGGTTAGGATAGTCTGAACGTCCGGTAGCCATGATTAAATCGTCACGTACGGAAATGGCGTCTTCGTACCGAATCTCCGGATCGGGATTGGCCATGGCCATAATGATAGGTTTGTCGGCCATGGATTTGACCATCTCTTTGGTCACTAGACCGGCAACCGACACGCCGGCAAACACATCGGCACCTTTCATGACTTCTGCCAAAGTAGCTGGACTATCGCCATTGGCGAACCGTTCTTTGTAAGGATTCATACCCTCTTTTCGGCCTTTGTAAACCAGACCTTTGGAGTCAACCATATAGAGATTTTCTTTACACACACCCAATTCACAGTACAGTGTAGCGCAGGCAATGCCCGCTGCACCAGCGCCACTAAAGACCACTTTTACATCTTCAATTTTTTTGCCCTGCAAATAGAGTGCATTAAGTAAGGCCGCTGCAGAAATAATGGCCGTTCCATGCTGGTCATCATGAAAAACAGGAATGTCCATGATTTCGATCAACTTTTCCTCGATGTAAAAGCATTCTGGCGCTTTGATATCTTCTAAATTAATGCCGCCGAAGGTTGGCTCCAGCAACTTAACTGTGCGAACAATTTCGTCTGGATCCTTCGAATTGATTTCGATATCAAACACGTCAATATCAGCAAAGCGTTTAAAGAGCACCCCTTTGCCTTCCATTACTGGCTTGCCGGCCAACGGGCCAATATCGCCAAGTCCCAGTACTGCCGTTCCATTAGAAACAACTGCAACCAAATTCCCTTTAGCCGTGTATTCATAAGCCAGATCGGGATTTTTTTCGATCTCACGGCATGGTTCGGCTACACCTGGTGTGTACGCCAGCGAAAGATCACGTTGCGTTAAACATGGTTTGGTATTAACAACCTCAATTTTACCTTTTCGGCCTTCAGAATGATAGGCCAGTGCGTCTTCTTTTCGAATCATGTTGCCCTCCAGAGTTTGAATTTAGCTAATATTTTTAATTCCCAGTTCGTCCATCTTGCGGTACAAAGAGGACAAACTGATATCTAATAATTTGGCAGCCTTTTCTTTGTTGTTTTCGGTTCTTCTCAGGATGTTCAAAATATGCTCTTTTTCAAAAGCTGCCACTGCGTCTTTTAAGCGGTCAGGTACGGTACTTAAATATTCATCCTGTACCATGTTAGGTGGTAGATCTTCTTTAATAATGTAGTCCCCTTCACAAAGGATCAAAGCGCGTTCAATGACGTTTTCTAATTCCCGGATGCCTCCTTTCCACGGATAATTTATCAAGATACGCATGGTTTCGTTATCTGTCCCCAAAACGCGTCGTTTTAATTCGTAATTGTATTTTTTAATGAAGTGATCTACTAATAAAGGAATGTCTTCCTTGCGTTCGTTTAAGGAAGGTAATTTTATTTCAACAACATTCAGGCGATAGTACAAATCGTCTCTGAAACGCCCTTCTTCAATGTCTTTCAGTAAATCGCGGTTGGTGGCTGCAATAATCCGCACATCAATTTTAATGGGAGTTGTACCGCCTACCGGCAGGATGACGCCTTCTTCAATGGCACGTAAAAGTTTTACCTGTAAATGAAGCGGAATATCGCCCACTTCATCCAGGAACAGAGTACCTCCATTGGCGATTTTAAAATATCCGTCTTTATCACGAATAGCTCCGGTGAAAGAACCTTTTTTATGACCAAAAAATTCGCTTTCCATCAAAGTGCCCACAATAGCGCCGCAGTTAATGGCCACAAACGGTTTGTTGGCCCGATCGCTATTGTAATGAATGGCTCGCGCAACCAATTCTTTACCAGTGCCACTTTTACCGGTGATCAAGACGTTGCCTTTGGTCTTGGCTACTTTTTCGATGAGCTTAAATACTTCTTTCATTTGCTGACTTTGACCAACAATATTGCTGAAGTCATATCGAGCATGAATTTCACGCCGTAAGGCCTGGTTTTCTAAAATAAGCTCTTTGTGTTTGATTAAATTTTGGACTTTAATCAGCACATCATCAAATTCAAATGGTTTTAAAATGTAATCATAGGCGCCCAGGCGTAAAGCTTCAATAGCTGTTTCCAAACTTCCGTACGCCGTGATGATGATAACAGAAGTTTGCGGGTAGGTTTGCAGGCAATGATTTGTCAGTTGAATCCCATCAATTCCAGGCATTTTGAGGTCTGTAATCATGATGTCAAAATCTCGATTTTGCAATAATTCCATAGCCTGCTTGCCATCACTGGCTGTGGCTACTTCATATCCTTCTTCCTTTAATACTAATTCAAGAGAGTCACGGATGGAACGCTCATCATCCACGACCAATATATTAGCCTTCATCCAAATTCTCCATTTTAGTTTTCACTGGCAGTTTAATGGTAAAGGTACTTCCCTCTCCCACTTTACTTTTAACCTGAAGAGAACCATTAAAGTTCTTAATGATTCCATAACTCACAGAAAGTCCAAGACCAGTTCCACGCCCCACATCTTTTGTTGTAAAAAATGGTTCGAATATTTTAGTTAAATTTTCTTCAGGAATCCCGATCCCATCATCGGTAATAGTTATCAGAATGTACTCGCCTTTCTGTTTGGATTCAATTTCAATCGTTCCCTTACCATCCTTTAAAGCGTCAATGGCATTCAACAAAATGTTCAGAACAACCTGTAGCAATTGATCAGAAACCAGAAACAAGTTGGGCAGGTTTTCCTGTAAATTCAATTTAAATTCAACCGTTTTGGCTCTTTTGTCATATTTTACGATGCCATAGGCGTTGCGGATCACGTTATTCACATTTACCCAGGTTGCTTCTAAACTGGAAGGACGGGCAAAATTGACCAGCTCCCGTACAATGCGGGAAATACGATCGATGTTTTCACGAATAGTGTTTAAATATTGCTCTACATTTTCGTCATTGACTTTACGCTTGATAATTTGCGTCATGGAAGAGATACTGGTTAATGGATTGCCAATTTCGTGGGCAATGCCAGCAGCTAATAAGCCAATACTGGCCATCTTTTCCTGATGGGAAATTTGGAACTGCGCTTCGCGCAGGGCACGCGTTCTTTCCTCGATTTTCTTTTCTAAATTCTGATAAGATTCCAGCAGTTTTTGGCGCATGGTCTCAAATTCGATGGCCAGTTCCTTAATCTCGTCCTTGCCTTTTATGGGAAAGGCCTCATTCAAATGACCGTGGCTTATCCTTTTGGCTGCCTCGGCCAACATGCGAATGGGGCTGGAGATACTTTGTGCCGTAAAAATGGCAAAGACAAGCAGTAAAATACCAATGGCTAAATTGGCCACAATGATCTGTAAGAGGAATTTTTTCAACGGACTAAAAATGGCTTTGGTACTGCGTTGGTAGGCGACTTTCCAGCCCGGTTCAAAATTATTCACAACCGTTAACCATTCGGGATTTTGAGTTAACGATTGCAGGAAATCGGTCATTTGTTTTTTTCTTAAATCTAAATTTTGATCGAATAATTTTATTTCCTGCTTGGATATGACCACACCCTGTTCTTCGGAAATTAAATAAATTTGTGTGTTTTGATGAATTAAAAATTCGTTGGTCAATAAATTGTGAACAGGATATTTCACAATAAGAATTTGCCCGGCGTTTATTTGCAGGCGAAACCAAAAAGTATTATCATTTAAATTAAAATAAAGATTGCTTTTACTTTGCAATATCCAATTTAAATCGGATTTTAAATCATTCATTTGCCCTGTGGAGGCAATTAATTGACCATTTTTAAACAGGGCAATAGGCCTGCTGACAAAGGCAGCATCAGGATGCTCGATTTCAAAAATTTTTTCAGGATCATCCAGATTTTTTAATAAAATCGAATAGACAGCCTTTTCACCTTCTACGATTCGTTGATAGTTTTTTTGCCAGCTTAGCACATATTGTTGTTGATCATGGCTGTAAATTTGTTGCAAAATCCTTCTGTTCAAAAAATACCCTACTACACTAAAGATGGTGAGCGGCACATAGGCAAAAAGCAAAAAATAAACCAAAAAGCGTAGATTTAAATCGAAGTTTCTAAATTTAAGCAATCGATCTATCATAAAAATTCAGGCCAGTGGCCTTC
>JAGHBR010000184.1 GCA_021160885.1 Caldisericaceae bacterium | reverse complement strand
CTTTGGCTGGCGCTGGCGGCCGACTAAGGAAGAGGAATTGGAGTGGCTTAAAGAGTACCAGGAAGAATTGAAATCCATGCGGGAAGACCTGGAAGAAGAGTTGAAGGAAGTCCAGCAGCGGATTTCGGAATTGGAAAAAGAAGATTAAGCACCATCAGTTGATATTGAACCAGAATTGATTAAAATATAGTTTTTTGTGTGTTTATTTATGTAATCAGAACAGACTTCTCATCTTTTCAAGTGAAGCCTGGTTGGTTTTACCCTCCGGGCTTCATCCTTCTAACAGGTGTTGTTTCAATAAACTTAGCGCTTCAGCCGCGGGCAAGGGAATAAAAATATCCGTGATTTGACTGGTGTAAACTGTAGGTTGTATGTTAATCTCAATAATTGAGACATGGCGCCGATACTTGGCAAACATTGGAATTACTCCGGCTGGCATAATGGTGCCAGAGGTACCGATAATTATCATCAGTTTTGCACGATTGGCTTCTTTCATACCTAATTTGTATTCCGGATCAGGCACCAGATCACCCCAGAATAAAATATCTGGTTTTAAGATACCGCCACACTCCGAACATGTTGGTGGTAAATGTTCAAAAGAAATTTCCTGAATATTGAATTTATGTGCACAATTTTGACAAACGGACCCATTAATTTGTCCGCAAACATTGTGCACATTGGTACTTCCTGCTTTTTGATGTAAATCGTCGATGTTTACACTGATAATCCCGCGAATCAAGCGTTGATCCTGCATCTCTTTTAATAACAGGTGCGCCCGGTTGGGTTTGGCCTGAGGGTATATTGTCAAAAATGACTTTTTAAATTCCTGCCAAACTTCTGCTGGATTTTGCCTGAAATAATTGATATCCAGAATGTGCGGATCAAAATTATTCCAATGATTGTACAGTGGTAGCCCGCTATCCACAGACATTCCTGCCCCAGTAAAAGCTACCACATATTTCGACTGTTTGATCAATCGTGCCGCTTCATCAATAAGGCTTAAAATTTCATTCTCCAATTTCCCCGGTTTCCTTTTAAATAAGATCAAACGGATACCGTTTTTCCAATTTCTCTAATTTTTCTTTAAATTGAAGGCGCTGCACTGTAGAGGCATAATCAATAATTAAGCGGCCATTCAAATGATCAACTTCATGCTGGACAACGCGAGCCTTTAAGCCGCTTAAGTTTAAAACAACTTCTTCCTCACTAGGTGTTATTGCCTTGACTTTTATTTTAGTAGGACGATTAATGCCAACCGAAATACCGGGTAAACTCAGACAGCCTTCTTCTCTATAATCAACCCCTTCTTTTGTTGTAATAATTTCCGGATTGATTAAAGTTAACAGACCATCTCCTACATCAAACATAATAACCCGGCTTAAATAACCAATCTGAGGCGCAGCCAGGCCAATGCCATTATTGGCGTACATTATCTCTGACATGGCCTTAATTAAACCATGCAATTGCTCATCAATGGTTTTAATCTCCTGAGAAGGTTTTCTCAGAACTTCATCTGGATAAAGCACAAGTTTAAATGAACGCATTTTTTCTAATAATTAAATTTAGGTTTGTTACGATTAAGCAAGTAACTCTTTTATTTCAAAAAGATTTCCTGAAAAATCCTTTACAAAAATTAATTTTCGTCCACTTCTATTAGTTTCCACAACTTCAACACCTAATTTACGACATTTCTCAACAAATTCTTGTCGGTCATCAACTTCAAGGCAAATATGATTAATTGGCGAAAACAGATTACTTGTCTCTTGACTTATAAACACTTCAAACTTAAGGTTGTCATTACTAAAAACAATAACCTTAAAGCATTTCTTTAGATTAAAAATCTTTTGTGCAAGGTTGTCTGCTATTTCAAAAGAATATTCTTCTTTCAGGCCAAGAATTTGCGAATAGAATATTCTTGCTTCCTCATCTGTGGAATTCAACACTCCGAAATGATTTATTTTAACCATTCTTTAATCACTCGTTTTAAATAGAACCTTTCCAGTTGGCACGTGAAATAGCAAAAAACCGTTCTTTGGCTTCCTCGGTCATTTCAAAAAAATCAATGTGCAACTTTAGCCCTAATTTTTCGATCGGTTCCTGAATACTTTGTACAAGCGCATTGCGTACAACTTCAGGAATTCCTAATAGAGGTAAGGCAAAAGCCACTCTTGCAGTATCTCCATTTACAGCAACATCCAAAATCATGCCTAATTCCATTAATGTTGCTTTAATTTCAGGATGTTCAATATTTTCAACGGCTTTTAATACATCATCACGCGTTACTACTTTGTTAGTCATTTGCTTCTCCTTTTTCCGTTTTAACCTTTAGTTTGAAGAATTTGAAGAATCATTTTTATATTTTAATTGTGGCTTTAATTCACTCTCTATCATGGTTAACCTTTGTATCAAAAATCTATTATCTCCCACTTTCTTTTAAAAAAAGAAGAGGAAATAGAATAGATGAATTTTCTAATAAATAAAATTTCAAAATCTTTATTTTAACACTTTACAATAACAGATGCAATACTTTAAATGCCAAAATTTATTCAGCACCCCAGCTTAAATAATCTTTAGGTTTTCTTTGATCAAAACCTCGTTCTTCAATCAGACGTGAGCGATGCTCATCAACTGTACAAGATTCGATATGGTCAATTTGTTTAAATTCGTAATCATTGGAACGGGCTAATTCCATGGCCTCCTGCAAAGAAGAAGCAGGAATTTCTTTAATGCCAATGGCCGTAAAACGGCACACAATACGATAAACGGGTTGTGACATCTTTCCCTCCCCGGGTAGTAGGTTTATTTTTATTTGACAATTGGATCCCAGATTACCAGTAAAAAAGCTCCTTCCTTTGAATAAAAAGGGCCATGGGTAACATTTGGTGGGATCAATTGATACGTTCCGCTGTCGAATGTTTGATCATCAATTTCATAGCTGCCTTCTAATATGTAATGCTGTTCTAAAACCGTGTGAGAATGCGATTCCATCTTGAAACCAGGCGGTAATTTCAGTAGCATTGTCTTGTGTCCATGATCATCCCGTAACACTTTGCACAAGGTATCCTTAGGGTAGCCCTCAGTAGGCTGCCATTCCAGTTGATTACAATTTACAATAATTTGTAACACACAAAACTCCAATCTTTTTATTGAAAAATTTAAATTTTCTTTAATAATGGGATTAAATGTTTACGCATACGTTCAGCTTCAGAACGCATGTTCCGCAATTCCTCCTCTGTCAACGGGACGACCAAATCCGTTTCTTTAAAAGAAACATCTTTCATTCTGGCAGTTTGTAAATGCAATTCTAAATTGCGCCCTGAATGTGTAAACAATAGATTATCGGCCCGGGTTTCTAATTCCCGCATTTTTACTTCAAAAACATTATTGCTAATTGTAAAAAGACTGTTTTCACCGCTTTCTATTAACTCTTTAAAGTAATTAAAAATCTGATTACCAAATGTTGGAGAAAAAAGCAAAATGTTTAAGGCAGCCCCAAAAACAATCGTAGGATGATTTTTAGCATCCAATTGATTTTTTGCCTGGTCAATAGTGGTTTGCCAGTTTTCAGGTTTAAGCAAATTCGTTTTTACATGATTTTCCGCTATTTGAACAGGCTGGTCACCTTCTAAATCAAAATCAACAAAATAAATCC
>JAGHBR010000317.1 GCA_021160885.1 Caldisericaceae bacterium | reverse complement strand
GGTATTTAGCTGAATATTATCTGAATCTTATTCGCAAAAAATCACCGGCAACGAAAATTATCGTTGACACGGTTGACATTCATTTTGTGCGGGAACTGCGCGAGGCCCAGCTTAAAAAAGATAAACAATTAGAAAAAGCGGCATTGGAAAACAAAGAGCGGGAAATTCAGGTTTATCGTCAGGCCGACCGTTTGTGGGCGGTAACCGAAGAAGATCGTCGCCAAATTACGCCATACGTTAAGAACATTCCGGTTGATATTGTGCCTAACATTCATCAGCCTGTTTCGGTCAAAAAAGAATTTGAGCAAACATCCGATTTGTTGTTTGTTGGAAATTTCAGCCACAAGCCCAATGTAGATGCGGTGCAATATTTTGTTAACAGTATTTTTCCTCAAATAAAAAAGGAATTAAAAAAGGTAAAATTTTACATCGTGGGCAACAATCCGCCACCAGAAATTCAACAATTGAACCGTGAAGACATTGTGGTAACAGGTTTTGTCCCTGATCTTAAACCTTACCTGGTCAAAGCTCGTATCTCGGTAAGCCCCCTGCGTTATGGCGCTGGCATGAAAGGCAAGATCGGGGAAGCATTAAGTTACGGACTGCCCGTGGTTACCACTTCCATTGGGGCCGAAGGTATGAATCTTGTGCATGGTCAACATGCGCTTGTTGCAGACACAGCAGAAGATTTTGCCCAACAGGTGGTGAAACTGTACAAAAATCAGGCATTGTGGGAAAAACTTTCTAAATCTGGGAAAAAATTGATCGAAGAAAACTGGGGGCCTTCAACCATCCAGGAAAAATTGCAAGCTATTTTAACGGAAGTGAAATTTGCCTCCAAAACCAGGCCAAAAGTTTCCATTATCATGCTAACTTACAATGCCCTGGAGTACACCAAAAAATGCGTAAATTCCATTTTGCAACATACACGCATCTCGTATGAAATTATTTTTGTCGACAATGGTTCCAAAGATGGAACTGTGGAATATTTAAAAGAACTGAAAGGTAAATTTGGGCACATTAAAGTAATCCTGAATTCAAAAAACAGAGGCTTTGCCGGGGGCAATAATCAGGGAGCCAAACGGGCACGTGGACAATATCTGCTGTTCTTGAACAACGATGTACTTGTGTCCGATGGCTGGCTGGAAAACCTTGTGCAAGCCCTTGAAAAAGACCCGCAAATTGGCATGGTTGGACCTGTAACCAATTACATTAGCGGATTGCAACGTCTGGCCAACATCCCTTACAAAGATGATCAGGGATTTCATCAGTTTGCGGCCAGAGTTTACGAGATTAATAAAAATAAGATCACGCCGCGCCGCAGACTTGCCGGATTTTGCTTACTGATGCCTAAAAAACTGTTTGAAAAAGTACGTGGTTTTGATGAGAGTTTTGGTACCGGCAATTTTGAAGATGACGATCTTTGTCTTCGCGTACGGGAAAAAGGATATGCTCTGATGGCACACGAAGGGGTGTTCATTCATCATTACGGCAGCCAGAGTTTTAAAGCAAATAATATACAATACAATACCAGTATCAATCAAAAATCAAAGATCTTTTTCAAGAAGCATCCAGATGTTGATTATGAGGAATTACTGGAACTAAAGCATCCCATTAACGAAGTACATTTCACGTTAAAAAAGAAATTAAAAGAGAAGCTGGCTGCTGGAAATTTTAAGCAGGCAGAGAAGATTTGTCGACAAATCTTAATTGACAACCCTCTGGATGATGAAAGCTGGTTTTACCTTGCATTGATTCACAAAAACCAACAAAACTACCCGGCAGCCCTTTCAGCCGTAGATAGAGTTCTGCTTCATGACGCTCTAAATCCGGCTGCTCTTAATTTAAAAGGCGAAATAATGTTGGCCAGAAAGGAAATGGATGCAGCCAAATTCCTCTTTGAATTAGCGCTGGCTGAAAAACCGGATTATCTGGAGGCAAAACGCAATTTGGCCCACTGCCTCATCGAAAATAATGAATTTGAAGCAGGGGTTAAATTATTAAAACAAATTCTTGATCAAGATCCGAACGATTTACCTACCTTAATTTATTTTGCGAATCTCTATCTGGAAGCGGAAAAATTTGAAGAAGCGTCTCAAATGATCGATCGCGTAATTAAAATCGATCCGCAAAATAACCTGGCCTTGCAGTTAAAACAATTGCTTCCACAGACAGTGCAAAAAAATCTGCAACGTCAGCAAAAAATCGAAAGAGCAATGCAAGCCTTAAATGAGGGGAAAGCCGAAGTTGCTAAAAATTCCTTCCAAAGTTTAAAACAGGAAGAACCTGAAAATATTGAAGTACAATATGGCTATGCGCTGGCTCTGCAAATGTTAAACGATTTTAATGGCGCCAGAGACCAATTGCAAAAAATTCTGCAATTAAATCCTGATTTTGTGCTGGCTTTGAACGATCTGGCCCGCATCGAATTCCTGAATCAGAATTTTGAAAAAGCAAAGGAATATTATCAAAAATCCCTGGCCATTTCGGACGATCAAATCAATATTAAAAACCAGTTGAGTGAAACCCTTTTTGCGCTGGGCGAATTTGAAGCCGGTGTACAACTGTTAGTGGAAGCATTAAAACAAAAGCCAGGCGATGTGCAAACTTTGAAACACCTGGCCTCCATTTACCAGGAAGCCGGTAAGGAAGAAATGGCCAGAGCCTTTTGGCAAAAAGTATTAAAATTGAATCCTGAAGACCAGGATGCTCTGACTGTAGTTGGGCAGATGACTTAATTGGAAAATTTATCGACTATTCAGTTTCAAAGGTTTCTTTAGAAAAAAAGAGGACGTGATGCAAAAAACAAAATTATCTGTCTGCATGATCGTTAAAAACGAAGAGCAATTTATTGCGGATTGTTTAAAAAGCGTGCAACCAGTGGCTGACCAGATTGTTGTTGTGGATACCGGCTCCACTGATCAAACGGTTGAAATTGCTCGCTCATTTGGGGCAGAAGTCCACAATTTTAAATGGTGCGATGACTTTGCGGCTGCCCGCAATGCTTCGATTAAATACGCCAAAGGCGATTGGATTTTTTGGCTGGATGCCGATGAACGCCTGGAGGCAGATTCTTTAAAGCCGTTAAAACAACTGTTAAAACCAGAAAAACGTCCAGTGGCCTATCTGATCACAATTAAAAATCTGTTGGCTGATGGCAAAACCTTTAAACTCTCCACCGGGCATCGGTTGTTTACGAATCATAAAAAATTATATTTTGAAGGACGCGTTCATGAACAAATCGTTTACAGTTTAGCTAGAAACGGGGGAGAGGAACGTCCATCTAATATCAGGCTTCTTCATTTAGGCTATGGATTGGGCGCGGAGGTTCAGGCGCGTAAGGATCAGCGGAACAGCGAACTATTGTTGAAAATGGTTGAAGAACAACCAAATAATGCCTATGCCCATTACACGCTGGGGCAAAATTATGCTTTAGCCGGAAATCATCAAAAAGCGCTTAAACATTATCTGATCGCCATAGAAAAACAGAAGTTTCAAAAATCGCTGGCCCGTCAATTGCTCAATAATATCAGTGAAGCTTACCTTAAATTAGGAAATTTTGCAGAGGCCAAACGTTTTGCAGAACAATCTTTAAAAATGAGCAATCAGCAAATCGGCGCCTATTACCTGCAATACAAAATAGCTCAGGCACAAGATCAAATATCCGAAGCGGTGCAATGGCTACAAAGGCTGCGGGAAAAAAATCTTGCTGTAAGTAAAGGCCGTTTACAAATCGAAAATGATATTTTATTGTCGGATAATGACATTCTTTTCTCCATGGCCGAATTGTTTCTGAAGTTGAATGAGCCTTTTAAGGCGGAAAGTTGTTTAACAGAAATCATTGATCATTCCGACACTACCAACGATCTGATTAAAAAAATGGCCAATTTGTTAATCCGCTACCAGGCCTACGAACTTTGCCTTAAACTATTGCAGGAACACATGAACACAACGGATGTCGAAATTTTGGATTTGATAGGTGTTGTACAAATAAAACAACAAAATTTTATTGGCGCCATTCAGACCTACACACAAATTTTACAGCAACAACCCAATAATTTTGAGGTAATCAAAAGACTTGCCGGTTTGTTTTTTAAAATTGGCGAAAAAGAAAAGGGTGAGAGCCTGTTAAAAATTTTAAATGATCTGAACCAGTTTAATCAGGTTCGATGCAATAAAAAGTAATTCTACACCATCTGCGAAAAACAGAATTTTCTGGTAGCTGCGATATATCGTAGGTATCTCAAGAATTACAATTAGCAATCTAATACAGTTTAAAGCAAAAGAAACCTTTGAAAAAACATTAAAAATATCATTCCTGCGCAGTCATGTCATTCCCGTGCATGCGGTAATTCCTAAGTTGACAGGATTGGAGAATCCCCGGTTTTATCACTGGTTTCATTTTAAAAAATTAAAAAAATTCTGCGCAGTTCTGCGAGTTCTGCGAGAGGTTTTATTTCACGCAGATAGCGCAGATTTCCGCAGAAAAATAATTGTATTAATTTCTAAAGAACGTAACGCGTAACACGTGACATGTTACGTGTTTAATCAGGTAGGCCTGTTGCTCGTTACTTGTCACGTATCACGTGTTACTTCAAATCTTTTCACTCGTCACTTTGAAAACGCATCTGCGAAGTTCTGCGAGTTCCGCGAGAGATTTATTTTTATTTCACGCAGATAGCGCAGAATCCAACAGAAATACACAGAAAAATATGTTATTTGGATCATAAAATTCTAGTTTTAAAACAGCCCAAATAAAAGTTGATCTTGTAATTTGGGCTTTAATTCTAAGAATTCAACTTACGGTATGTTGGTTGTGTTTTAAACATTTTTAATAACATTTTTTAATTTTTGCTGTATTCCTTTGGCAACTTCGGTCAGGGCCTGAT
>JAGHBR010000282.1 GCA_021160885.1 Caldisericaceae bacterium | reverse complement strand
TTCAGAAAGCGCTGGTTGAACGGGCAAGCCTTTAAAAACTTGCATTACACTGGCATTTAAATCAAGCGCTTCATCTGCGTGCTGGAACACCATGCTCCGCTTTTTACCCCATACCTCCTTTTGCCAGATTTTGTTCGGCGTTTTTTCCGTAAAAGTCAGCCCGGCCAGCTCAAACCGGATGTTGTCTGACTTTTGCAATCCGCAAATGATTTTGGCCAACGTGGTTTTCCCCAGGCCACTGGGCGCTTTTAAGTAAGTCAGTTTCCCTTGTTCCACAACTAAATCGGTTGTCTTGCCTGATCGACCTTTAGTAAATGAAAAACGTTTGCCAAACACGGCAAAATCACTTTTAACTTTTAAGACCACAGATTTTTTTTGTGTTTTTCGGTAAGTAACCGGTTTCTGCTTTTTTAACCATTTTAAATAATCTTTGGCCTTAAAAGGGAACAATTTAACCTGAAAATGATTAGTGCGGCGTAATTCCGTTAAATGGATTTGCGGCATTAAATCATGATGATGATTTTCGATTTCGCTAATGATGGAATAATCATGCGTAATGAATAAAATGGTTTGCTCATGCTGGCGGTACCGTTTGAACAGTTCATCGATGAAAATATTTCGAAAATAGTTGTCCAGACTACCGGTCGGCTCGTCAAAAATGAAAAGGCCTGCCTGGTTGCCAAGCAAGTCCATTTTTTTGAGCGCCATGGCCAGTAAAAAGCGCTGTTTTTCTCCGCCACTGGGACGATAAGGTTTCGGGTAAACTTTTAACAAAGGCTTAATTTGTGTTTCAAATGGCGCGGCCCACAGGCTTTCCAAAAGTTTTCGATTGTCCGGCTGTTTAACCAGACTGCCCTCATTGAGTTGTTCTTCAACGGTCATTAAGGGATTTAAATGCGTCGATGGTTCCTGAAAGACGAAAAAACCACTGCGTTGCAGTTCTTTTAATTTCGAAGATTTTAAATAGCGGTAATAGCTTTGCCCGTTAATGGCAATGGACAAACTACCTGGCGTGACCAGGCCAAAAATAGTCTGGGCAATCAACGTTTTACCAATGCCCGATTCGCCGAACAAAAATGTAATGCGTCGCTCTTTAATCACGAACTGGTCAATTTGAACCAGTGGGAATTTATGAGTCGCAATCCTTATTTTGTAAACTTTAGTCATTTTTCCAACCGTTCGGCAATGGAATTGGTAATTTTAAACAAACAAATTAAGGTAAAAACGATTACGAATGCCACGCTAAGCCCCTGCAAATGGCGGAACAGCAAATTGGGCCAGTAACCTGGATGGCTTAAAGTGTAACTAATAGCTAAAATATCTTGCTTGCTGTCAATCTGGGCCAGCAGGCTGCCCAGAGTAACGGGCAAATTCACCGCGCTTACACGGATCGAAAGACCGACCGAAATAATGAAATCTACACTGCATTGTAAGAATATGGCAGAAGCAAAAACGCCAACGGCCTTGTTCAGCAAATGCTGCAGGCTGTTTTTCCAGATGATATCGTAATTAATGATGCGCCAGGTCGAAATTCCACAAACACGCATGGCATTGTAAAAATCTAAGCGTTGAAAGAAACGAATACGTTCACTCAGCAAATCGACCACTTCCAGAAAAATAAACACACTGATTAGCAAAGCCATCAGGATTAAAACCAACCATTGATTGCTAATAATGCCCTTTTCCAGCCAGATGGTCAACCAGACGTAACTGAATAAAATGCCCACAATTTGCGGAATGGAACGAATCAGGTTCAGCACAAAATGGGCAACCGTCAATCCTTTAAAATGTTCGCTTTCTTCCAGGAAATGAAGCAACATGCTCCAGCCCCAGCCCTGTACAAAGGAAAAAACCACCACCAACAGGGCGACAAAGAGCGAATTGACAAAGGCCTGATTCAGGGTGTGGAAGGCGGGCCTGTTTAAAAAGAAGAAATCCCACAACCATAGCAAGGTCAGGCCGCTTAGCCAGAAGACCAGCCAGCTTTCAGTAGCGTGTACACGGCCCAGCAAGGCCAGATGTTGCAATTTGCGTAAGCCTTCAGCCAGCCAGTGACGCAGCACCTGCCAGCGCTGTTTTATTTGCCCAAATCCTTTCTCTGGATTCGTCATGCTTCTCCCAATTTTTGCTGTTGTTTAAATATCAGCAAATCGGTAAACAACTCGGCGCCTTTTACCAGCCAGTACAGTCCTAAAACAATCAATAAAGCCAGGTCAAAGTTGCGGTAAAGCAATTGCTGAAGCAATTCGTAACTCAAATGTCCATGAATGTTCAGCGCCATTTCAATAATGACCAGACTGGTAATTACAAAGGCCGCTTGTTCTTTAATGGTGGGCAGGTACTGAAAGGCGCTGTTCATGTAGATGTGTTGCAACACGTGGCCCTTAAAGCGCTTTTTAAAGGCAAGCGCCTGCCGCCAGCGCAGCCCCTCTTTGCCTTTAAAACGGTATTGATTGTGCAGGTTTTTTACGATAGCCGTTCGCACGTAACCTTTTTTGCTTTCATTAAGTAACAAATGGTAGAATTTATAAGCGTAGGTAATTAGCACACCATTGGTTAAGCCACCTAACAAAATCAAGAATAACAGCGACTGACTGGTAAAATCGGTTTTCATGGAATAAGCCACCACATACGCTGGTGCAAATAAGAGAAAATATAGCAGACTTTTTCCCAGTAACACTGAACCGCTGGTTAACAAACGCAAATAGGTTCGCCATTCCGGAGTTACAAGCCAGCGCCGTAAAAGGAAGAAAAACTGATACAGTTGCGGAGGATTCATCTGTTGATGCCGGATGAACAGGTAAAGTCCCAGGGTCTGCACGCCGTAGTAAGTTAAACTCATGACAATTAAAAAAATTAAAATGAATTTAATGTACATCCAGAGCAGCTGGCCCAAAGGTTTGCGGTACGTCTGGCGCAAGGCCCATTCTTTTTCAGAGATTACATCTCCTGTGCTTTTGGCCGTGGTTAATTTCTTCCACAGCGCAAGGTAGCGACTGGAATCTTTGCCTGCCAATGTTCGAGCCATTTCTTTAAACAAAGTGGCCTGAAAACGGTCCTCAGGATTCAAATTCAGTTCTTGCAACTGTTTAAACTCAGGCGAAATCTTTTGCTCAGCAGGCGGAGCAGGGCGTAACATAAAAACCGTCAATAAAAGTAGCAGACTGACCACTAAAATGCTGTACAGGTGTCCGATCACAATGCGTTTCACTTATGACTCCGTTCAATAATCAAAGTGAAATCATTTTTTTGCACCAGTCGTAATTTATTTTGCTGCGCCAAACCATCTACTTCATTCAAAAAGATTTGTGTGCTGGTTGGCCATTGTTTTAACAATTCCGGTCTTGTAAAAATTAAAATAACCTTGTCCGCTTCTGTGCGCAATTGCCAATGCGGAATATTTTGAGCTGCCTGCCCCTGGTTAAAATAGGTGTACAATTTTTGATAGATTGCGTTTTTGCTTTTGAGCAGAAATTGCAGATTTTCGAGAAACGTTTGCCACCTGCGGCTCTGGTTAAAATTTTTTTTGCTGATTTTCTTCCAGGCCTTCGGGTTTGCAGGCCTTACAAAACCAAACAGAGGTTTTGAGGAAATGGGCGAAACAAAGTACTGCCGGCCTTTTTTAAAGATGCGCACCACCCACTGACCAGCCGGTAAGGTGGCTATCTCTGTTTTTGTTTTTGGATCTAATAAAGACATCTGGTAGCCTGGCTGCACCTGCAATGTGTCCAGCAAAAGCGTAGCGCGGTAAATCCATTGCCAGGCGCCGGACTGTTTCAGATTAAACGGTTCTCCTTCAGCATCAAGCAGTAAAAAATAGGTTTCGTTTAAAACCCGCGTTTCCAGAACTCTGGTTACATTGTCCGACAGGGTAGTAACTTCCTTCAATTCAAATGGAAGCCATTGTCCCAGAGCCCGCTTTTGCTGGTCGCTCAATTGCTGGCGGTAAACATTTAATATTTTTAAGGCCTCGGGATGCTCCACCAATAAAAAGTTGGCCGTTTGCGCCTTGACGAGAACAACCGCTAAGAATAAAATTAACCAGACCTTCGCTTTCATTTGGCTCACTTGATTTTGTTTGTTGAGCAAGCTTAAGCAATTTAACGATTGCTTTCAAGCGTGAAAATGGAGGAATACTCTTGAATCTCGTTGCGAATAAATTCGGGTTATGAGGGGATTCTTCGTCCTGAATAAATTGGGTTATGAAGAAATTCTGAGTCCCGACGGGTCGGGACGAAAAATGACAAAATCGTTCATCGTCATTTCTGTGCATTGGCGAAACTATTACATTGAGTTTTGCATTAATTACCACTACCAGACTGTTTTTTCAGGCACTCAAATTTTCCAGACGTGTTTTAATCTCTTCCTGGCGCTTGCGAAATTCGCGGGGAAAAATAATCGTAAAAATAGTGCCTTTACCCAATTTACTGCGGTAGGTAATGTCGCCTTCGTGCGCTTTCATGATTTTTTTACACAAAGCCAGACCAATGCCGCCACCATCTTCTTTGGTGGAAAAATAGAGGTCAAAAATCCGGTCGCCGATTTCCGGGGCAATGCCTTTGCCGTTGTCTTTAACATGGACGTAAACATACTTTTCGTCCTGCGTTGTTTTGATGGCTACCGTTCCCGCGCGCTCCACCGCCTGAAATGCATTGAGCACAATATTCAGAAAAACCTGCTGAATCTGGTCTGCATCGCCATAGATGAAATCGACTTTATCGTCCAGCTCCAATTGTAATTTAATCTGCTGTTCCAACGCGTGATGCTGAACCAGCTGTACCACATCTTCAATTAACGAATTGGGTTTTAACGTGGTGAGTTTGAGTTCCCGCTTACGGGCCAGGTTAAAAAACTGCGTGTGAATACGATGAATGCGCTTAATCTCATTTTGAATCAGATTTAAAGACTTTTTTAATTTAGGATCAAGATCGGGATACTCTTTTTGCAACCGGTTGTTCAAAATTTCAGCGTGAATGCCGACGGCAGACAGCGGGTTGCGGATTTCATGACTGACCGAAGACACCAGATTGGCAATAATGCCGTACTTCATGGAACGCAGCAAGTTGTTTTCCAATTCTTTGAGCCTGGACAAATCCTTAAAAAGCAGCAGATAGCCGCCTTCCGGAAGTTTTTGAATGGTCACGTCCACATTGATTTCCTGATTGCCCGGCAGCCAGATCAACAGCTGCTTGCTGAGCGATTTTCCCCTTAAGCCTTTGCAGCGCAGCAGTAGCTGGCGGAATTCCATGTTTTCAGCCAGCACATTTTCGAAAAATTCTTTGAAAATTTTAGGCGAAGGACATCGTAGCAAGCGCACAGCCGATGGATTAAAAGTCGCCACCTGAAAATTGGGATCGACAATAACCAAACTTTCTTCCAGCGCTTCCAGCAGGTTTTCGATATTTTTAACGCTCTTTTGATAACTTTCCGAAATCATGCCCATGCGTTCGAGTGACTGGTTTAGCCTTACAAAGGTGTCTGTAAATTCATCCTTCCGGTCGTAATCGATTCGGTACTTGAAGTCGCCGGCAGTCAGGTGTTCCGCTAAATTTCTCACCGAAGCAAACGGTTTCTTGAACGAATAATAGACAATGAACAACATCAGCGCTAACAGAACGACTAAATTAATCAACACCGGGTAAAACAGTTTAATAGAATCCAGGGAAAAGGGAGCGCTCAGGGGCGAGGGCACAACCATGATGAACTGTAAAGGAATGTTAACCGCACCTGCAGTCTTTAAAGGCAAAACAGCCCAGAAATATTTTTGATCATTCGACCAGCCAAAGGCAGGTTCCGTTTTAAGCGTGTCGGACGGAAAAGATAGCTGTCCTAAAACCGACTCAGGCACCTGCTGCACCTTTTTCCAATACAGTTGATCTTGCTGTTTTAGGATGAAAAGACCGGAGTGCAAATTTAAAGCAGTAAGAATCCGGGCAAGATTGGTACTCAAAGAAATGGTATTTAATGAATCGTTTTGCCCGCTTATCAGATTAATGCTTTTGATTAAAGCCGCTTTTTCCTGCATCTGTAATTGAAAGTTTTTTTTCTGCACGTGCTGGTAGGTCAACGAAAAAAAGACAGTGGAAAAGATCAAAACCAGCAGGGTTAGTACGACCAGTACCCAAAAACGTTTGATAAAATAGGCCAAGGTTCTCCTCGAAAATTTGTTTTTTGTATTTTACATACTTTTCGGGCGCTAATCAATGGCAGGTAAAAAAAGATGACCCAGAATTTAAAGAGGGAAATTGCTAACTTTGGTTTTGGAAATTAAAGGAGACTCCCGAACGAATTTAAATCTGTTTCCTTCTTTACCTAATTTAACTTGAACAGGAAAGTGATTTAAGTAGTTAAAAAACAACAAATCAAAAATTTTTATTACCACTACAATATTAATTAAAATCGATGGTTGAAATTGCCTATTTTTAAACAACTACTTATTCTGACTTTTATCTTCTTCCTGAACACCATCCAGATTCAAAACCTTAAGCAAGCGTTTGTTTACATCATCCGGCAATTCTTCGGGGCAATCGAGATCGCGACAGAGCAACACCGTCTTTTTCACAGTGTCGTAATAAACCTTACACGTCGGACAATTATTAATATGATCCAGAATTTCCTGGCAGGATGGATGGTCCAGGTCTTCTCCCATCAACTCACAAATTTGCTTTATCTTTTCTTTAGGATGAAGCATTGCTCTCCCTCAATCTTTCTTCAAAATAATCCGACAAATAATTTCTTAAAAATTGGCGCGCCCGACGTAATCTGATTTTAACATTTTCTTCTGTAATGCCTAATATTTCGCTGGTTTCTTTAATGGATAATCCTTCAATATCGCGTAACACAAACACGCTTCGGTAAATATCCGATAATTTGTTAATAGCTTCGTCAATTTTTTGCTTTACTTCTTCATCAAACACATTGATCGACGGATCCTGGCTCCAATCCACAAAAACACGGTTTTCGATGCTCTCCTGAAAATCAGGATCATCATTTAATTCCTGAAAAACAACCTTCTTCTTTCGCAAGCGCATCAGAGCCGCATTGGTGGCAATCCGGTAAATCCAGGTAAAAAAAGATGAACGTCCGTCAAATTTATCTAACTTTTCAATGACCGTTAAAAAAGTTTCCTGCAGTACATCTTCCGCATCTTCTTTACGACGTAAAATCCGTAAAGCCAGATTGTAGATTCGATCGCTGTATTTGTTGACCAGCTTTGCTAACGCTGCCCGATCACCTTTTTTTGCCCGTTCAACTAACTCTTGTTCATTCAAATGCTTTTCTTCCTTTTATGATGTTTGAAAATGAATCAGGATACAATATAAATTAATAATCACAAAAAAATAAACCCGTACCAGTTACTAATTCTTACAAAAATTAAAAAATTAACACACTTTTGTAACTTATTCTTTTGCAATTAAAAGAAAAATTTAAAAAATGTTTGGAATATCAACAAATTTAATTATTTTTATGAACATATTGGCTTGTTTCAGGAATTAAAATAAGTAACAGCTGGTTTT
>JAGHBR010000463.1 GCA_021160885.1 Caldisericaceae bacterium | reverse complement strand
TGTCGTGCAATATTCCGGCTTTAATCCGAACAGCAATGACCTGGCTTTTTCCTTCAACGATTTAGGCTATGATGGCTTGATTCTTCCTTTCGACCTGGATTTAAATATCAGCCAGAGCATTAAAGAAGAAGGCCACCTTTCTGAGTGGTCGATTGGTGGCGCAATTGATCTGGCTCCCAACTTTTCAGCAGGGGCCACCATCAACTTTTTAGGCGGCGGCAGCGATTACCGCTTAAAATATCTGCAAGAAGATGTTAAGGGCACCAATGCCTACAATATTTACGATAATAATGATCAACTGATCGAAAACTTTTATTACAATTACTACCAGCTTGAACAACTGGTGAATACAGATTATTCGGGTTTCGAATTTAAATTGGGTGGCATGTGGCGCTTGGACAATTCTTTGCGTGTTGGTGGTAATATTACCTTCCCGGTTAAACTTTCGGTTGAAGAGACCTGGACCTTTTCCGATGAGTTGTCTTATGATATCTATTCCATTAGCGATGACGTTACCTATCATTTTGTGGAACCGTACGACAGTGTAGGTAAATTCAGCTACAACATTAAAGTACCTTTTAAATTTGATCTGGGCATATCCTATTCGATCAAAAATTTGATGTTAACAGCAGCCGGCCGTTATGTGGACTGGACGCAATTAAAGCTGGAACGCGATGACAATACAGCAGAATGGTATGAAACCTATTTTACGCGCCAGAACGACCAGGTGCCCCTGATTTTACGGGATGTTTTTTCCTATTCCGCAGGCGCTCAACTGGCATTATTTAATAACCGGTTACAATTGCGCGCTGGTTACCGCTACGTGCCGTCTCCCCTTAAAGATGTTGATAAAAAAGTCGATAAACGCTATTTCTCCGTTGGCGCCGGTTTTGCTGCTGCAGAAAACACGCAGGTCGATGTGGCCTTTATTCGCGGTGTTTATGAAGCCGATAAATATTATCGTTACGACTGGGATTATGACCAGACACTTGAACCGATGCAGACCAAAGAAAAATATCAGATGGATCGTTTACAGGTAGGAATTCGTTTAAATTTTTAGAACACTAACAAGGTCCCTGAACAAAAAAGGCCTTCTGCAGGGATGCGGAAGGCCTTTTTTATTTTTAATGAAATTGTAGAAGATTATTTAAACATCGATTTCCAGTATTCGCGTCGCATGCGGGCAATGGCGGTAATGGAAATTTCTTTCGGACAGACGGCTTCGCACTCACCATGGTTGGAGCAGGCGCCAAACCCTTCTTCGTCCATTTGGGCTACCATGCGTTCCACGCGGCGAGCAGCTTCGGGGCGCCCTTGCGGCAAAAGCGCCAATTGCGAAACTTTAGCCGCCACAAACAAAGCGGCAGACGCATTGGGGCAGGCAGCCACACAGGCGCCACAGCCAATACAGGCGGCCATGTCCATGGCTTCGTCAGCTTTTTCTTTGGGTACAGGAATGGTCAAGGCTTCCGGTACGCCGCCTGTTCTTACAGAAGTGTACCCGCCTTTGGACATAATCCGATCCAGTGCGCTGCGGTCAACCACCAGGTCCTTGATTGGTGGGAAGGCGCGGGCGCGGAACGGTTCTACAACGATGGTATCGCCATCTTTAAACATGCGCATGCGGATATCACAGGTCGTCATGCCGCTTTCCGGTCCATGAGCGGTACCATTGATGACAGCGCCGCACATACCGCAAATTCCTTCACGGCAATCGTTGTCAAACTCAATGGGCTCTTCATCTTTTTTAATCAGGTCTTCGTTCAACACGTCCAGCATTTCCAGAAAAGACATATCCGGATTTACGTCTTTGACCAGATAGTTTTTGAATTCACCACGTGAATTCGCATCTTTTTGACGCCAGACTTTTAAATGTATAGTCAAAAATTTCTTTTCCATAGCCTGCCTCCTTACTTGTAGCTGCGTTGGGTGGGGGTTACGTATTCAAACTTAAGCTCTTCTTTGTGCAGTTCCCAGTTGCCAGTATCTTTGAATTCCCAGGCGGCCACATAAGAGAAATTCTCGTCATCACGTAACGCCTCACCTTCCGGAGTCTGACTCTCTTCACGGAAATGTCCGCCACAGGATTCGGTACGATGCAGGGCATCAATGGCCATCAATTCGCCCAATTCCAAAAAGTCAGCCACCCTGCCAGCCATTTCAAGGTTTTTATTCATCGTGTTCATTTCGCCGGCAACGCGAACGTTGTTCCAGAAGTCTTCACGGAGTTTCTTGATTTTTTCAATTGCTTCTTTTAAACCCTGTTCGTTGCGGGACATGCCCACTTTGTTCCACATGATGTCACCTAACTCACGATGGAATTCGCGTACTGTTTTGTTGCCTTTGATGGAAAGCAGTTTTTCGTAGCGTTTTTTCGCTTCTTCTTTGGCTTCTTTAAAAGCTTCGTGCTCTTCGCTCACTTTTTCTAACGAGGTGCTGGCAAAATAATCACCAATGGTGTAAGGAATGATGAAATAACCATCAGCCAGACCCTGCATTAAGGCGCTGGCGCCCAAGCGATTGGCTCCGTGGTCTGAGAAGTTGGCCTCACCTAAAACGAACAGGCCAGGAACGTTGCTCATCAGGTTGTAATCAACCCATAACCCACCCATGGTGTAATGCACAGCCGGGTAGATGCGCATGGGAACTTCGTAGGCATCTTCACCGGTAATGTCTTTGTACATTTCAAACAGGTTGCCGTACCGTTCTTCGATGGTTTTGCGGCCAAATTCTTTTATGGCATCGCGAAAATCAAGATAGACAGCCTGTCCGGTTTCACCTACACCACGGCCCTCGTCGCAAACCATTTTAGCGTTGCGGGAGGCCACGTCGCGAGGCACCATATTACCGAAAGTCGGATATTTACGTTCCAGGTAGTAATCGCGTTCTTCTTCAGGAATGTCGTTGGGATGGCGTTTGTCGCCTTTTTTCTTGGGCACCCAAACCCGTCCGTCGTTACGCAAGCTTTCACTCATCAATGTTAGTTTTGACTGGTAATCGCCGGAGCGGGGAATACAAGTCGGATGAATTTGAACATAGCAAGGATTAGCAAAAAAAGCGCCTTTTTGATGAGCCTTCCAGATAGCCGAGGCGTTGGAGTTAATCGCGTTGGTTGACAAATAGTAGGTTACCCCGTAACCACCGGTAGCTAAAATGACTGCATCTGCCCAATAAGATTCCAGTTCACCGGTAATCAGGTTGCGCACCACAACACCGCGTGCTTTTTCGTTGATGACAACCAATTCTACCATTTCCCTACGAGGCAGGAGACGCACATTACCTTCGTCAACCTGGCGCATTAG
>JAGHBR010000178.1 GCA_021160885.1 Caldisericaceae bacterium | reverse complement strand
TTAAACAGCGAATTTTGTCAGAGGCATTGTCAGTAAAATGAAAGAAAAAGATCGAATAATTCTTGATTATTTAAATGATATTTTAGAAGCCATAATTAACATTAAAAATTTCCTTAATGATATTGAGTATCCTGTCTTTGAAAAAGACATTAAAACGCAATATGCAGTGATCCGAGCATTAGAGATAATTGGAGAGGCCTCAAAAAAAAATTCCGCCAGAAGTAAAGGAAAGCTATTCTAAAATACCCTGGCGTTTAATGGCAGGAATGAAAGATAAATTAATTCATGATTATTTCGGGATCGATACAAGAGTTGTCTGGAAAACTGTAACAGAAGATGTTTTAAAATTACAAGAAGAAATTGAAACTTTGATTCATGACATAAAAAGTCAAAGGGATTAAATAATTTTCATTTTTCTCAGGTTACTGAAAGGCTTTTTATTGGTTTCATTACGTAAAGTATTAGAGAAGACAATCGTTAGACTGAAGAGCACACCGAAAGCCGAAAAACCATTACAAAGCTTGTGTGCTCTGACAGGTTGAAACGGAGGACCTGCCATGAACGAACGCATTCGCCGTTTGCGTGAACAAACCTTAACCGTTGAACCAACCATCTCTGCCGAGCGCGGTCGGTTGGTTACCGAGTTTTACCGTCAACCCATTGCCAACCAGGTTTCGGTGCCTGTGGCCCGGGCAATGGCTTTTAAGCACATTCTGGAAAACAAAGCGTTGTGTGTAAACGATGGCGAGTTGATCGTTGGCGAAAGGGGACCGGCACCCAAAGCCACGCCAACCTACCCGGAAATTTGCACCCATTCGGCACAGGATTTAGAAATTTTACACACGCGGCCCAAAATTCCCTTTAAATCTGATGCGGAAACGCGACGCATTTTGTTAGAAGAAGTGCGTCCTTTCTGGCAGGGACGCTCCATTCGCGATCGAATTTTTCAAGAAATGGATGAGGAATGGATTAACGCTTACAAAGCCGGCGTGTTTACGGAATTCATGGAACAGCGCGCGCCCGGTCACACCGTTTTAGACGACAAAATTTACAGCAAGGGCATGCTGGATTTTATTAACGACATTGACCAGAGCATGGCCCGCCTTGATTTTTTTAATGATCCCGAAGCGTTGAACAAACGGGAAGAGCTCAAAGCCATGCGCATTGCCGCCGAGGCTTTAATTGCTTTTGCGGAACGTTACGCCCAAAAATTGCAAACCCTTGCTGAGCAGGAAACAGACGACCAGCGGCGGGCCGAACTGCAACAAATGGCCCAAATTTGTCGTCGAGTACCGGCCCATGCGCCACAAACCTTCTGGGAAGCCTTGCAATATTACTGGTTTGTGCACCTGGGCGTGATTACCGAACTGAACACCTGGGATTCCTTTAATCCCGGACGGCTGGATCAGCACCTGTGGCCCTTTTACAAAAAGGAAATTGAACAGGGTACATTAACACCCGAATGGGCAAAGGAACTGCTCATGTCCTTTTGGGTGAAGTTTAACAATCAGCCGGCGCCACCCAAAGTGGGCGTTACTGCTCAGGAGAGCAACACCTACACCGATTTCTGCCTGATTAACGTGGGCGGCCTTAACGCCGAAGGCCACGACGCCAGCAATGAGCTTTCTTACCTGATTTTAGATGTGATTGAAGAAATGCGCCTGCTGCAACCTAGCTCCATGGTGCAGATCAGCAAAAAAACACCCGATCGGCTTTTGAAACGGGCTTTGAAAATCATCAAGACCGGCTTTGGGCAACCGTCGTTGTTCAACACCGATGCCATCATTCAGGAGATGGTGCGTCAGGGCAAAGACATTGTTGACGCTCGCTTGGGCGGGGCCAGCGGTTGCGTAGAAGCCGGCGTGTTTGGCAAGGAAAGTTACATCTTAACCGGTTACTTCAATTTAATGAAGGTGCTGGAAATTACACTGAACAACGGTTACGATCCCCGCACGAAAAAGATCATTGGCCTGCAAACCGGTAATCCCGAAACCTTCACCTCGTTCGAGCAATTTTACCAGGCCTTTGAAAAACAACTGAACTATTTCATCGACATTAAAATCAAAGGCAATCGCATCATTGAGCGCCTGTACGCCCAGTACCTGCCTGCGCCGTTCATGTCGATTTTAATCGACGATTGCATTGCCAAAGGCAAAGATTACAACGATGGCGGCGCGCGTTACAATTCCTCTTACATTCAGGGCGTGGGCATGGGCAGCATTAGCGATTCGCTGAGTTCCATTAAATTCCATGTGTTCGAACGTAAGCATTTCAGCATGAAGGAATTGCTGCAGGCTTTAAAGGACAATTTTGAAAATCAGGAACAAATTCTGGAATTAATTTTGAACCACACGCCGCGCTACGGCAACGACGACGATTACGCCGACGAATTGACCAAGAGGGTGTTTGAGTCTTACTTTAAAGCGATTGACGGTCGTCCCAACACCAAGGGCGGGCATTACCGGGTTAATTTACTGCCCACGACGGTTCACGTTTATTTTGGCAGCGTGCTGGGCGCCACGCCGGACGGTCGCAAGGCGGGGAAGGCGCTTTCTGAAGGGATTTCTCCGGTGCAGGGCATGGACGTGCGCGGCCCAACGGCGGTCATTAAATCGGCTGCCAAGATTGACCACCTGCGAACCGGCGGTACTTTGCTCAATCAAAAATTTACGCCGCAGGTTTTTGAAAGCGAAGAAGGGCTCAACAAGGTTGCTAAACTGGTGCGCACCTATTTTCGCATGGACGGGCACCACATTCAATTTAACGTGGTTACGGCCGAAACCTTACGCCAGGCTCAAAAACATCCAGAAAAGTACCGTGACTTAATTGTACGCGTGGCCGGCTACAGCGATTATTTTGTTGACTTAACTCCGGAATTGCAGGAGGAAATCATCAAACGGACTGAGCAGGTGATTTGAGGGAGAAATTAGAAATTTGGAACTGGGAACTCGGAATCTGGAATTGGAGGTTGGTGATTTGGTGTTTTAGGAAAAATGTTCGAGGTGAGATTTATAGGGGAAGATGATTTAAATGTTTAGGGAACTACATGAAATTAAAGTGTACGTTCTAACGGAAAGATTGTCAAATTTCATCTGGGAAATTGTTTTGCAATGGAATTATTTTGAGAAAGACACTGTCGGAAAACAATTAGTAAGAGCAGTGGATTCAATTGGTGCTAATCTGGCGGAAAGTCATGGAAGATTTCATTATTTAGAAAAGAAAAAATTTGCATACTATGCCAGAGGTTCGTTTGAAGAAACCAAAAGCTGGATTCGAAAGTGTAAAGAACGCTCTTTGTTAAAACCAGATGAAATTGAAGTCGTTGAAAGTTATATTAAAGAGATTGGCCCTAAACTTAATGCACTTATTAATACATTCAAAAAATGAACTCTCCCCTTCCCCGAATTCCCAATTCCTAGTTCCCAGTTCCTAATTCCAAGTTCCTAACCCACGAGGTAACCATGAAACTTGATTTAAAAGAAAATTTCGAGTTTTCAGAAAATTGGCAAAGGATCATTACTATTGACGCCCATACCGCCGGCGAACCGTTGCGCATGGTCATTGAAGGCTTTCCTGAAATTAAAGGAAAGACCATTCTGGAAAAACGACGTTTTGCCCGCCAGCATTACGACCATCTGCGTAAAGCATTAATGTGGGAGCCGCGTGGACACGTCGACATGTACGGCGCCATTCCGGTTGAACCTCAAAATCCAGAAGCCGATTTCGGTGTGCTGTTCATTCACAACGAGGGCTTTTCCACTATGTGCGGCCACGGCATCATTGCCTTGACCAAAATCGTTTTGCAAACCGGCATGGTGCCCGTGCATGAGCCGGAAACCGTGGTCAAAATCGAAACGCCCGCCGGACTGGTCACCGCTTTTGCCCGGATAAACAGGGGCCAGGTGCAAAGCGTTTACTTTAACAATGTGCCATCTTTTGTGCTTTTAAGCGACCATGTGGTGGAGGTTGAAGGTCTGGGCCAGGTGCCATTTGATGTGGCCTTTGGCGGCGCTTTTTACGCATTTGTCGATGCCGATCAACTAGGCATTGATATGAGTGAGTGTAATGTTGGCCAGTTAATAGAAAAAGGAATGGCCGTCAAAAAAGCTGTCATGGAAAATTTTGAAATCAAACATCCTTTTGATGAAGATTTAAGTTTTTTGTATGGTACGATTTTTTACGGAAAAAGTCATTCACCCCGGGCAGATAGCCGAAATGTTTGTATTTTTGCCGATGGCGAAGTGGATCGTTCGCCGACCGGTACCGGTGTCAGCGCGCGCATGGCCTTACACTATTTTAAGAAACAACTTTCCCTGCAGCAAAGCATGATCATCGAAAGTGTGATTGGCACGACCTTTAAAGGACGTCCAATGCAAGAAGTCCGTTTTGGACCCCACTCGGCTGTAATTCCTGAGGTGGAAGGAAATGCTTATTTAACCGGAAGAAACGAATGGTGGATTGATCCTGATGATCCGCTACAATATGGTTTTTTATTACGTTGAGTACTTAGAAAGAGCAAACTTATGGCTGTAAAAGCACGCTTATTAACTGCTGAAGATGTGGATCGTTGTCTTTCCATGAATGAAGTAATTGACGCCCTGGCTGACGCTTTCCAGGCATTGCAGCAGGGTCAGGTTGACATGCCTTTACGTACCGCCCTGCCTATACCTGAAGCGCAGGCTAACAGTTTAATGATGCCGGTTTACATGTCCTCTTTGAATATGATTGGCGTTAAGGTCGTTAATATTTTTAAAAATAACCTTGAATTGGGCTTGCCAGCCATTCACGCCTTAATCATGCTTTTTGATGGCAGCACAGGACAACCGTTAGCCTTACTGGATGGTGAACGAATTACAGCCTTGCGAACTGGAGCCGTTTGCGGGCTGGCTTCGCGCTACCTGGCCAGAGAAGACAGCCACGTAGTTGCCATTATCGGGGCCGGGATACAGGGTCGATCGCTACTAGAGGCCATGATGGCCGTCCGGCCGATTCGCAAGGTGCTGGTCATCGATAAAGACCTGCAACGAGCAAATTTATTTATTTCCGAAATGAGCCAAAAATATGGTGTCATATTTCAATTATCAGATACCGGCCAGCTGTTGGAGGCTGATATTGTTTGTACTGCAACCACTTCGGAAAAGCCCGTCTTTGATGCCAGCCACCTTACAGCAGGAACCCACATAAACGGAGTCGGTTCATATCGGCCGCAAACGCAAGAAATTCCTGAGCAAATTGTCAGCCAGGCCAAAATCGTGGTTGATTTAAAATCTGCCGCATTAAAGGAAGCCGGTGATCTGATTGTTCCTTTAAAGAAAGGCTTGATTAGCGAAGAAAGAATTTATGCTGAATTGGGGCAATTGGTAGTGGGAGAAAAAGCGGGCCGATCCAACGATCAGGAAATCACCTTCTTTAAATCGGTTGGTCTTGCGCTTCAGGATCTGGCAACGGCTCATCTTGCCTTACAAAAGGCACAGCAGCAGGATTTAGGTTCAGAAATTTTTATCTAATTTCAGGAGTAATACCCATGTCAATAATTAAAGAAAAGGTAAAACAGGCCAAGCAGATTTTAAAAGAATTCGATGTGGATTGCTGGATTACCTTTGTGCGTGAAAGTCAGCTAAATGGCGATCCTATTTTGCCATTTCTGGCTCCAGCTGATGTCACCTGGCATTCGGCTTTTATTGTTACAAAAGACGGACAAACAAAAGCCATCGTTGGCCTGTACGATCAAAAAACGATTGAAGAAACCGGCGCGTATGACGAAGTGATCGGTTTTGTGGAAGGCTTCCGTGAACCGCTGAAAAACTATTTACAACAATTAAATCCGCAAAAAATTGCATTGAATTATTCGGTGGATAGTGAAATTTGCGACGGAATTACGCACGGTATGTTTTTAACTCTTTTCCATCTATTGAAAGAACTGGGTATGGAGCAAAGAATTATCTCCGCTGAACAGATTGTTTCTGCACTCCGTCAGCGCAAAACAAAAACTGAGATCAACCATATTAAAAAGGCTATTGAAATTACGGAAACCATTTTTGAACGCGTGACCCACTTCATTAAGCCCGGCAAAACCGAAAAACTGGTGGCACAGTTCATGAAAGATCAGGCGAAAACGTTTGGTGTAGAACTGGCCTGGGAGCCGCTGGTTTGCCCGGCAGTATTTACCGGCCCGGAAACCGCTGGCGCCCATTACGCGCCTATCGATCGAAAGATTGAACCTGGTCATGTCTTGAATATGGATTTTGGCGTTCGTTATGAGGGTTACTGTTCCGATATGCAACGCACTTTTTACATTCTGGAACCAGGTCAACAAGAAGCTCCAGCTGAGGTAAAAAAAGGCTTTGCCACCATTGTCCAAGCCATTGAAGAGTCAGCCCGGGCCATGCGGCCAGGTGTCCTCGGCAAGGAAATCGATGCCATTGCCCGAAGCATTGTAGTTGAAGCGGGCTATGATGAATTCCCTCATGGACTGGGGCATCAGGTGGGTCGTTTTTCACATGACGGTACTGCTTTACTTGGACCGCCATGGGAAAAGTACGCCAAAAAACCGTTCTACCCGCTGGAAGAAGGCATGGTCTTCACCATTGAACCCCGCCTGACCGTGGAAGGTCGCGGCGTGGTGACCATTGAAGAGATGGTGATAGTTACTAAAAATGGCGCGCAATTTTTGTCGCATCCACAAAAAGAATTGATTTTAATTTCAGCCAACGAGAGGTGAGCCATGAAAAAAGTTTATCTCCTGCTCTTTTCTTTATTGTTGATCTTAAACTGCCAGCAAAAGGCTTCTCAAAAGGAGCTTTTACAAGAACAACTAAAAAATCTTGGTTTTCAAAACATTACATCATTGGCAGCGGATTCCATTTTTCAGGTTCGTCTACAGTGTTACATTGAACAACCCCTGGATCATTTTCAGAAATCAATAAAAACCTTTCCACAACGCCTTACCATTTCACATGTGGGATATGATCGTCCGGTCGTATTGATCACTGAAGGCTACTCCATGCGAAAAAATTATTTACAGGAACTGGCGCAAATGCTGAACGCCAACCAGGTGCGCATGGAATATCGTTATTTCGGAGAGTCCGTACCCGACACTCTGGACTGGAAATACCTGACCATTGAACAGGCTTCAGAAGACTACCACCGCCTGCGACAGCTGCTGGGGAAAATTTACCCCGGCCCCTGGCTGGTAACCGGCTGGAGTAAAGGTGGTCAAACAGCTTTGATCTATTACTATCATCATCCGAAAGATGTGCAGGCCGTAGTAGCCTACGATGCGCCGCTTAATCATTCCCAGGCCGATCCGCGTATTGATGCGTTTTTTGAAAAAGTGGGCACTCCTGATTGTCGCAAGCGCCTGATTCGTTTTCAACGTGCTGTGCTTAAAAGAAAAGCAGAGATTTTACCTCGCTTCCACTGGTACGCGCTGGGCAAGGGTTACCAGTTTTCCATTGGAGAAGAAAAAGCTTTGGAGTACCTTGTAGTGGAATACCCCTTTTCTTTTTGGCAATACCACAAAATTGATTGCAGTCAAATTCCGGAACACAATGCCTCTGCTGACCAGCTGCTTGAACATTTACGCAAGGTGGTGGCCTTTTCTTCCTATTCAGATTGGGCTTTAAATTCACCCGCCATGTACCAGTTTATGACCCAGTTGGGTTACTACGATTACGTGCACAAAAATGTACGAGATTTACTGAAATATAAAGAGCACCCCAATGCAGCCTTTGCCCCGCAAAACGTGGCCCTTGATTTTGATCCGCGTCCCATGCAAAAATTGGAAGAGTGGCTTAACACGAAAGGCAACAATATCATTTACATTTACGGAGAAAACGATCCGTGGTCAGCAACGGGTATTATCCCCACAAAGGCAACAATGCTAAAAGGTTTGTGCTGAGAGGTGGAAATCATTACACTTTTATTAAAAACTTTCCCGACTCTACACAGCAAGAAATTGTACAACAATTGTTACAATGGATTCACTGAAGCGATATGAAAATTCGATTGATTTTTTAAGTACTGTTTTCGAAATAACAAAAAAATTTAGCAATTAAAAAATCTATTTGTATTAGTGCTAATTTTGTTTAAATTTCAAAGAAATAAATCAACCAATTTATAATAATTATTTGGA
>JAGHBR010000051.1 GCA_021160885.1 Caldisericaceae bacterium | reverse complement strand
TTATGGATGTGGTCAATCGTTATGACGTGGACGGCGTGCATTTTGATGACTATTTTTACCCATACCCACCCAACCAGATTTCCAGCACAAACAAGGATTACCAGACGTTTCAAACCTACAAACACGGCGATGCTTCAGACAATAACATCAACGACTGGCGCAGGGAAAACATCAACCTGCTTATGAAAATGGTTTACGACAGCATTCAGGCTACCAAACCCTGGGTCAAGTTTGGCGTCAGTCCCTTTGGTATTTACAAAAACGGCGTGCCATCTGGAATCATTGGCATGGATGCTTACAGCGTCATTTACTGTGATCCGCTGGCCTGGCTAAACGACGGCTCAATTGATTACCTGACGCCTCAACTTTACTGGAAAATTGGGGGAAATCAGGATTTTAATAAGTTGCTAAACTGGTGGGCAGACCAGACGGCGGCCCGGGGAAGGCATCTTTATCCGGGACATATTTTTGGCAGCAGCTTTTCCGTTTATGAATTGCCCAACCAGTTGAACCTGGTGCGCAAGAACAGCAAAGCGCAGGGCGATGTTTACTTTAGCGCCAAACATTTTGGCTACAACACGCTCGACTTTGCCAACAAAGTGCGCAATGATTATTACCGCTTTCCGGCTTTACCGCCGGTTATGGACTGGAAAGATTTAACGGCTCCAGAACCGCCTGTCGCCTTTCGTTTTGATCAACCGGCGCCGGATGAACCCTACCGTTTTATGTGGCAGGCGCCAGCTGCAACAGGAGCAGACAGCGTGGTGCGCTTTGTGATGTATTCTTTTGATCAGCAGCCAACCAGCAGTACGCCACCGGAAGAGAGCTCGGCAATTTTTAGATTAGTTGGCGGCGATGCCTGGTTGCCGCCAGCCGGCAAAGAAAGCGTCGAGGAGATTTACTTTGCCCTGACCGCCCTTGATCGGAATAACAACGAAAGCGATCTAAGTGATGCCATTCGCCTTACCCAGCCAGAAGTTCCGCTATTAGCCTGGCCGGAAAACGGCGATCCCTTTCAAACTGACACCGTGCTGTTCAACTGGACGGTCAGCGCGCTGGCTTCTTCGTTTTACCTGGAAGTGGCCACGGATAGCGCCTTTCAGCAAGTAGAATATGTGGCCGATGGTCTGACCGACGATTCCCTTTCGATTACCAATTTGCAGGGACAAACCACTTATTTCTGGCGCCTGGCTGCTCAAAATCCTGCCGGCCAGAGTGCCTTTTCGGAAACCTTTCATTTTACAACGGCCTTTCCTCTGGCGCCCATTCTGGCTTCCCCGGCCGATGGCCTGAGCGATGTGCCATTAGACACTGTGCTAAGCTGGTACAAAAACGAAGTAGCAACCAGTTATCGCATTCAATTGGCGCAAGCTTCCACCTTTACCGAGGCCTTAATGACTCTTGACACGGTAGTAACGGATACCTTTGTTGTGGTTAAAAATCTTGAACCATTCAATCGCAAGTGGTATTACTGGCGCGTGAAAGCAATGAATGAGTATGGTCAAAGCGACTGGTCAGAGACGTTCATGTTCAGAACTATTCCGTCCACCTATGTAGCCGATCTCTTTAGCGTTCCTAAAGAATTTGAGTTGATGCAAAACTATCCCAATCCCTTTAACCCGACAACTATCATTGAATACGTTTTACCAAAAATGGCCAATGTAGAACTTTCCGTTTACAATATTCTGGGACAAAAGGTCGCTACTCTGGTCAAAGGGGAACAATCCGCCGGGCATTATCGCTTAACCTTTAACGGGCAAAATTTAGCGGCCGGCCTGTACGTTTACCGTTTAAAAGCCGGCGATTTTGTTCAAACGAAGAAAATGATCTTGATTAAATAAAAGGGAAACTTATGAAGAAGACGATTTATTTTACTTTACTTGTTTTTTTGATGATGGCTATTTTGCCTGCTCAGCAAACTTTAAAAGTCGAACGCATTGAAGCCCTTACACAAAAAGAGCAGGGTGAATTTTCTTTTCCCAAACTGACGCCGGATGGTTCCAAAGTTATTTTCAGTGGGCCCAAATTTACCGGCCTGTTCATGTTTGATCTGGAAAAGCGCACCATTGAAACATTAAATAACGAAGTCGGTGCCGGCTACGAATTTCAGATTTCGGATGACGGGCAGTTCGTAGTTTACCGTTCCTTTACTTTTAAGAAGGGGAGAAAATTCTATTCTTTAAAGAAACAAAATCTGCTAGACCGCTCCGTTTCTGTTCTGGAAAAGGAAAGCAGAGAACTAAGCCCGCCACGCCTGGTGAATGGGAAAATCATTTATTTACGAAATAACACACCACTGAAGATTGACATTAGTTCAAGTCCACAACTGCAAAAAACAACAACCTCTTTTAGCCGAAGTGTCTTTGTTCGCAAGCGAACCATTGTGTTAGTGGAAGGCGATCGACAAAGAGAGCTAAAACCATTGGGCGAAGGCATTTATCTGTGGCCGCGTTTGTCGCCAGATGGCAGTAAACTGCTGTTTACCTTTGCCGGCGACGGGACTTATATTTCCGACCTTGAGGGCAACATTTTAACGCGCATCGGTTATGCCAACGCGCCGGTCTGGTCGCCGGATGGCAATGGATTGCCTACATGGTGGATCATGACGACGGGCATATTTACACCGATTCCGAAATCTTTATTTCTTCTGTGGATGGCAAACAAAAAATTCAGCTGACCAATACCAAAGATATTATTGAAATGTACCCCAACTGGGGCAGCAAAGAGCTGACCAAACTGGTTTTTTCATCCTTGAATGGCCAAATATTTTTAGCGACTTTAAAGACGGAATAATGGAGTTTGAAAATGGTTAAGAAAATACTTTTATTGCTTTTGTTCTCTACTTTGCTCTGGGCGCAGGATTTTAGCGGTATTAAAATTTACATCAACCCCGGTCATGGCGGGCATGATCCGGCTAATGACCGCTACATTCCGGAAACCGGATTCTGGGAATCGGAAGGCAACCTGACCAAAGGCTTGTATTTACGTGATTTGCTGCAACAACACAACGCCACGGTTTACATGAGTCGTACGCAAAACCGCGATCAAGATGATCTGCCCCTTTCGCAGATCGATGAAGACGCCAATGCATTAGATGTGGATTACTTTCATTCCATTCACAGTAATGCCTACAATGCGACTATCAATTATCCATTATTGCTATTCAGAGGATATGATAACGATCCGGTCTTCCCGGATGCCAAACGCATGGGCAGCATCATGTTCAAGGAAATGAACAAGGCAGATCGCCAGTGGACTTACTGGCCCTATTCCTGGGAAAATAATCGCGGCGACTGGAGCTTTTACCCGCAGTGGGGAACCAGCGGTTTGGGCGTGTTGCGTTACCTTAACATGCCGGGTACCCTTTCTGAAGGAAGCTTTCACGATTACCTGCCCAATTCATTTCGTTTGATGAGCATTGACTATCGTAAACATGAATCGATTGTCATCCTGCGTTCCTTTGTAGATTATTTTGCATTGGAAAAATTGCCGGATGGCGTGATCGCTGGCATTGTGCGTTCCGCTTCCGAAAATGTCTCTTACAGTTACAATTACAATTCCGGTTTGCCCAATGACAGGAAAAAGGCGCTCAACTTTGCTCGTGTAAGACTGCTGGAAGAGAACCGTGTTTATGTTACGGATGACCACAATAATGGCTTTTTTATGTTCGAAAATTTAGAACCGGGCACTTACACCGTGGTCATGGATGCCGGTGATTATTTGCCGGATACCGTGCAGGTCACCGTCAGCGCCAGCAAAACCTCTTATGCAAATGGTTTTTTAACTAAAGCAAGCAATAAAGCGCCGGAAGTGTACAAAAGCTGGCCGGCTGCTCAGGATACGGCTGTTTTAACGCACAACGCAATCGAAATTCAGTTCAGTCAACCCATGCAGCATGCAACCAGCGAGGCGGCTTTTTCCATTACTCCTGCAGCCAATGGTTATTTCGATTGGCAAAACAATGACATGAAAATGGTCTTTTCCCTGTACGACACTTTAGCCCGCAACACAACCTATCAGGTTACGATAGACACTTCAGCCAAAAATCAGAAAGGCTTGTCTTTAGCGGCCCCTTTTCAGTTCAGTTTTACAACGGCTAAAACCCATGTGCATCCTACGGTGTTCAGTTTTGGACCGGCTATGGATAGCGTGCGCATTCAAAGCTCAATTTATGTGAGTTTCGATTTTCCCATGCGCAAGGGAAAAACCGAAGCTGCTTTTCATATCGAGCCGCCGGTAGCAGGTCATTTTGAGTGGCAGGAAGATTTAACCAGCTTTACGTTTGTGCCGGACA
>JAGHBR010000077.1 GCA_021160885.1 Caldisericaceae bacterium | reverse complement strand
GAGCATAAGACATGTGGTTGAAAGGAATTGTATTTGCACTTCTTTCTTTAGCGTTCGTTATTACAGCAGTAATGGCCTTTGGCGCCATCCGCTGGCAATCAGATACAAGAGGATTGCATAAGAAAATAGAGACCGCACGTGTGCCAATCACAAGAAAAACGTATAATCCACGCGAATTGGAGGGGCTGCCTGCGCCTGTTCAACGTTACTTCGAGGCTGTTTTGAAAGAGGGGCAGCCTTTGGTTGCGGCAGTCAGCGTGGAACACACTGGAACCTTCAATATGAGCAAAACTGGAGAGAAATGGAAGCCGTTCAGGTCGACTCAACGTGTTATCGCCAATCGTCCTGGTTTTGTCTGGGATGCTCGCATTCGCATGGCACCAGCAATGACCGTTCACGTCCATGATGCTTATGTTGCAGGTGAAGGTGTCCTGACTGCGAAACTGTTCGGGTTCTTGACAGTGATGAAGCAGTCCAGTGCCCCAGAACTGGCACAAGGAGAGTTGATGCGCTTTTTCGCTGAAGCGGCGTGGTATCCAACAGTGCTTCTTCCAAGTCAGGGCGTGGTTTGGCAGTCAATTGATGACACACAGTCCAGAGCGACGCTTACCGATGGCGCAACGACTGTTACGCTGGTTTTTCAGTTTGATGCTCAGGGATTAATCAGCTCGGTGCGTTCCGATGGGCGATACCGCGAAGTGGATGGAACGCTGGTAGCAACTCCCTGGCAAGGTCGCTTTTGGAACTATGAGTTGTGCGATGGTATGCTGATCCCGCTTGATGGCGAGGTAGCGTGGCTTTTACCGGAAGGGCCTAAGCCTTATTGGAGCGGACGTATCCAGAAAATTGAATATGAAACTGCTAATTGATAAGCACGACTTGGTATTTAGTAACCGACTAACAATATTTTGCAGCCTACGTTGCTCCGCTGCGCTCCTCAATGCAGCTGAACCCAACTGTTAAGCGTCAAAACGTGTAATCCTTAAGAAAAAGGTACTTCTACGATGTAATCAAAAATTCTATTATAGGGATAAACTTCAAAATTGGGCAAAAAAATCCCCTGCAAATGCAATCTTGCAAGGGGGATCCTTATCAAAATAGTTTTGCCTAAAAAACTTAAGAAATTTTGTTTTTAAATCTCTTCTCCAAATAAGCCTTTGTGCATTTTAAAATACTTTTCTACATGCAAACGATGATTTTCTTCCTCGTTAGCCAGGTTTTTCAGCAATTCTTTTACTTCATCATCTTTGGCAATGCGGGCTGCTTTTTCGTACCGAATGCGTGCCATGTTTTCCCGCTTCATGGCTATTTCCAGCACATCGGCAATCGTCAAATCTTCCGGCAAATACAAGTCGTCACTGCCATGAGAAGATTGCGCCATTTCTAAAAGTTGCGGGTCATTAATTTCTACGTCCATATCGTACAATTCGGTTTCCCGGATGTTAAAAAGCATCTTTTCATGTTCCACTTCTTCATCACGCAGGCGTTTAAAGAATTTTTTGGTCTCATCGTCCTGAGCAAGGTCCAAGCCTTTTTGATACAGTTTTTGCGAATTCTGTTCTTGCTTAATCGCCACATTGATTAAGTTTTTTAGTGTACTCATGACACTCTCCTGGTTTTATTTCTTTAAAAATTTAAAAATCGCCGAAAAATCTTCTTCAGCTAAGCCATGCTGTTTAGCCTGAGCAAAAACTTCCTTAATTACGTTCAAAGCTGGCAGGGCCAGGCCTTGTTCATAGGCCGAAATACTGGCCAATTGCAGGTCTTTTTGCATCCATTGCAGAGGGAATTCGGTTTCAAAAACCTCATTTTCCAACTTTTCTCTTTTATCTTTTAAAAAGGGCGCTGTAATCGGAGCTTCCAACAAAATCGCAAGCATGGTTGATTTTTCCAGTCCTAATTGCAGTCCCAGGGCCAACGCTTCAGAAAAGGCCAGCATGGCTTCGCCCAGAAGCAAATTGAAAATCATTTTTAAAGCAGCGCCCTTTCCCACGTCGCCAAGATGAATGTGTTGTTTGCCCATGGCTTTAAAAAGCGGTTCGCAAAAGACAACATCTTCTCGTTTGCCACCGACTAAAAACAAGAGTTGTCCTTCTTCAGCCGGCTTTTGTGAGCCGGCAACCGGCGCGTCGACAAAGCGGATGTGATGCTGTTCGGCCAGTGCGGCCATTTTTCGGGAAAAAGCGGGGTGAACAGTAGTGCAATCCATCCACATGCTACCGTGGGGTAGATTGCTCAAAAAGCCCTGATCACCAATGGCCAGCTGTTCAACAACTTCAGGTGTGGAAAGCATGGTGATTAAAAAATCCACCTTTTTAGCCAGTTCGCGGGGAGAGCTAGCCCATTCGGCGCCGGCTTCAAGTAAAGGTAAAGATTTATCTTTGGTACGGTTGTAAACCACAAGATTAAAGCCGTTCTTCAATAAATTGCGGGCCATGCGGCCGCCCATAATACCCAGTCCAATGAAACCGATTTTCATGGCTTTCCTTTCTTTTGAACTGCTGCTTAATTTACGATAAAATAAGCTTTTAACAAAATGGAATTGGAAGACTGGAAAGCGACAGAAAAGACAACGATTCTGGAGTAACAAAGCTGTAATTATAAATTTCCATTAAAGCACTGTAAAGTCAAAGCTCGAATTTGGTTAAGAGTTAAGGGTTGAAGGGTTAAGAGTGGAGCCCACTTTGGAATTTATTTTGGGAAACAGTGATTGTCCCCTTTTATTTTCCCCCATGCCACGGAGGTGGAAGGAGATTTCGTATTTCGAAATTCGAGTTTCGAATGTTAAATATTAGGGATGAGGCAAAACTTGAATAGAGTTAATGGTGTAAGAGTTGAAGAGTTAAGAGTAAGGGCAGCGCCACTTTGGAGCGTATCAACAGTGTCGAGGCAAAAAATTCAGGATAATATTTATATGTTGGACAAAGGTGACTGTCCACATTTAATTTCCGCGTGAACAGGAGGTGAAAGGGATTTCGTATTTCGAGCTTCGAGTTTCGAATTTTTTACTCTTGGGATGGGGCAAAATAATAAAGTTTACCTAAAAATTGTCCAGGATCGGATTTTATTCTGGACAACCCTGATTTTAAATCCCCTTAAACTTTAGTGGGCTTTATCAATTGTTTAAAAAAAAAGATGATAAAAGCACAGGATTTATTTCAATAAAAACATTTTCCTTGATTCAGTAATTTTACTTGTTTTTAAAACATAAAAATACATGCCGCTGGAAACTGGTCTACCATGCTCATCCTTACCATCCCATTTCACACTATGATATCCGGCCTGGTAATCCCCATTAATCAATTCTTTTATGCGTTGTCCGTTTAAATTGTAAATTTCCAGTTTTACCGATCCGTCTTTGGGCAATGCAAAACGAATGTTTGTTGTGGGATTAAATGGATTGGGATAATTGGCAAACAATACCGCCTCTTCCGGCAACATCTGGCTTGTTGTTAAACTTTTGACTAAAGCCTCATCTTGTTTTTCATCCCGATAAATATTGCCCAGACCATAACTTAATGCTTTACTATCTGTAAAATTCATTTTGACG
>JAGHBR010000167.1 GCA_021160885.1 Caldisericaceae bacterium | reverse complement strand
TTCCGCAGCATATATTCGCCCGGATATTTTTCTTCCAGCTCTACAACAATCTCATCCACCCACGGACGGTAGGGTTCCATCAAATCGTCGGCCAGGCAAAAGGCATTGTACCGGTTGCGGTGGTGAATGCCCAGTGTGGCCAGCAATCCCGATCCCGAAACTGCCCGCGCTACTGCCGAGCGCAAAATGATGTAACCGTAATTGAGGTACATATTGGGCGGATTCCCGTACCGGTCGCGAATAAACGCCTTGCCAAACAAAGCATTCCAGTAAATCCGGGCCGCAAACCCTTCGCGGTTATCGCTGTCGCCGCTTTTTACCGATTTGGCAATCGCTTTCAGCGGACCGCTGTTTTTACCCAGTTTGGAAAGTAACCGGGCCTGATTCTTTATTTTGGCCTCGATGGTCTGTTTCCACAGGTTTTTTTTCAGCGGTTCCGAAGCATCGATCTGCGCCCTGAAAATTTCGCTCTGAATGTGGTTGGCATCCAGCGGAAGCAACATCGACGATGGCAGGTGTTTACTGTCGCAAAACACGGTTGCCACGTTAAATTCACTGAGTTGTTCCACCAGTTTCATGGAAAAGGAAATCTGCGGATGGTCGAGCACAATAAAACCGAGGTCTTCGACAGGCGCAGTTTTTACCGGCATCCCTCCTTTTTCGGAAACAACCAGTTGCCGGTTTTTCAGGGAGAGATGGTATGGATTTGAAATGAATAAGGTTCGTTTTAGCATGATGGTTGATTTTACCTGAGACCTTCAAGGTTTCAAAAACCTTGAAGGTCTCAGGTAGAACAGGAAAGCCTATCAGCTTTTCACTACAATTCCGATTTTTTCGAGCAATTGCGGTTTATCGGCCAGGGCAATCTCAGCAATCTGATCGTAATCGCTTAACCATTCGGTCAGCTCGTCAAATTTCAGGTCGCGTATCTGGGTGGCGTTTTGCGCGTCGCCCATCTCCTTCTTCACATTTTCAGCCGCTTCGGCTACTCCATTTACATCTTCAAGCGCTTCGGTCAGTTTTTCTTCGGTTTGGCCGTAGCCTGCCATCACTGCTTTCCACTCGTCGTTGGCCAGCAGCGCGTTGTAAAAATTCCGTGCCTGGCTTAGCCATCCGCTGAGTGTAGTTGCCCTTGTACCGCTCAGCTCCAGGGTTGAAATAGCCTGAACATCCTTTTTAAACGCAATACGGGCAATGGTAAGCATGGTAATGTAGTTGCCATATACCACCTTGCGGCTTGTTTTTAGTTTGTCCTGGGCAGCGTCCACGTCCCCGTACTCTTTCAATTGGTTTTCATAAAGGGTTGCCGAATCGTTTAAAAGATTCTTTCCTTCATTTAACTTTTCTTCCGTATAGCCCATACCGGCCACGGCATTTTTGATGACATCGTCACCGAGGCTGTTGTTGATTCGTAAACCAGCCTGGTGCAAAATTTCTTCTTTTGTTAAACGTGAATAATTCATAAAAAAGTAAAAATCTGTGTAAAAAATAATGATTGGTATCCTGCACAGTGGCAGCTTGAGTGCGAACATTGGGAAAAATGGTTTAAAAAACCGGTGTTTTCCCAAGTTCAGGGTTACTTTGCCGGTCAATGCGGGAATCATTTCCCGGCAGCCTTCAAAATTTTTGTCCCGGAAAACCAAATTTCCGGCACAATTTGCCGGACAATCCCGACAGCGCGTCTCACTTCGCGATCAATGTGCCTTATTTCACGATCAAAGTGCCTCCCTACCGGTCAAAAGCCATTTTGATCGGGTCGTGAGCCACTTTGTAGTGGTCATCTCCCGTTTTTACATGGAATTTTCTGCTTTGATCGGGTTTAAAAGCATTTTGATCAGGATTTTTTGGATTTTGATCGGGTTAAAAGCCAAAATGTTTCGGATTTTACCGTTTTGATCCGAATTTTTAGCGAAATGTTTCATAGGCATGGTGATTTTTTTGGTTTTTAAATTTTTTTTGTACGATCTCAAACCTTCAAGGTTTATGTTGCTTAAATTTTTTCAATGTTTCCAAGAATGTTGACTTTTACTTTAATTGGATTAAGCTTTTCCCAGGCGCTCATGCTTTGCACATAAATTTCTTCTTCCTTTTTATCCAACGTTGATGCTAAATGAAATCTGAAATTGTAATACATATCGGAAATCTTTTGCACCCTATATAAATACTGGCTTAACAATGCTTTATCATTTTTTATGGTTTCATACATTTCATCACTTAACCCAAGTAAAAACATATCGTTTATTTCAAGTGTGGTAACAACGGATTCTCCATCTTCGGGGAGCTGGTATATTTTTTCCCCTTGCCTTTTCCGTTCAACAACTGTCCAGAATTGTACTGCACATTGATTTAGATTTCCATCATGGTCTTTATAAATAACTACATGATGATTATTTCTTGGATTCACAAACTGATTTAAATCTGATTTTAACTGAGCGGCATTACCTAATGCTTCTTTAATCCTTACTTTTTTTATCGGAATATCCTCTCCTTTTTTATTCGGCAAATACACCTGCCACTTCCCTTCTTTAAAAAATGCATCTTTGGGAATTTTGTACCCTTTCGGATCGCCAACATCAATGTTAAACTTTTTCCTTAAATAGTTTCTGATAAGATTTTGAATAGTTACATCAACTATTTTATCAACGAGCTTGTGGTCTGTGATTTCAGTAATCTTTTTTCGCCGGTGAAATCCCGGTTCCTGATTGGGCGCCTGTCTTTTCCCAAATACATTTTCTTTATGCAACTGCCCCCTGGCACTAAAGCCTTTTTTGTTTTTGGTAAGCGTTTTATTGTTCTTTTTATGCGAAACTAAAATTTGTGCAACAGCCTTTTTTGCATCATTTTGAAATCCTTCCCATGGCTCCGGAAATTTTTCAGTGCTATCCAGTTTTTCCCGTTGTTTTTCCTTGCGCTGGGCATTGTAGGTGCTCAAACGCTGCAGATACCCCCGCTCTGTTAAAGCAATGGTTATGGCGTCAATGGCATGGTGGCGGTGGTCTTCGCGGTTCTTTTTAGGGTCAAATTTTATTTCGCCGGTGTATTTATCCACCCAAATGTTTCCTTCTACCAGTTGCTGTCCTTTTTCCAAAACCGGAGGTTCGTTTTTAATCCGGTACAGCTCAGGCTCTTTAGAAAGTATTTCAAGAACCACATAGTATTTACCGCTTACTTTTGATGTTTGAACCTGAAATTCCTTATCCAAATCCGCCGTCAGTACTCCTGTCTCATCAACAGTTGCCGTAAGCAATAATTCATTGTCATTAATTTCAGGCCGTGGGTTAACCGAACGAATAAACTCAACATTATTCGGATTAAGGTCAAGGATAATCCAGTATTTTCCGTCTCGTAAATTGGTTTCACATTGATAAATAAAACATTTGAATTCACCATTGTTGACAGTTCCAAACAATAAAACCTGATTACGGCTGGTTTTGGGCTGTTTGTCTTTTTGAGG
>JAGHBR010000519.1 GCA_021160885.1 Caldisericaceae bacterium | reverse complement strand
TCTATTTCCCCAATGGGCAGCGCGACCACGGGCGGGTGGAATACAAACTGGAATTTTACGCAGAGCTGTTAAAAATAATCAACCGCTTGCGCGGTGAAGGCCATAAAGTTATTGTAACCGGTGACTTTAACACGGCCCACAAAGAAATTGATCTAAAAAATCCCAAAAGCAATCAAAATACTTCTGGCTTTTTACCAGAAGAGCGGGCTTGGATTGAGCGTTATCTTTCAAATGGCTGGATCGACACATTTCGCCATTTTTATCCGGATTTAAAAGACCAGTACACCTGGTGGAGTTACCGCTTTAATGCGCGTCAACGAAACATCGGTTGGCGCATTGACTATTTTATGGTTTCGCAAAATGTTTTGCCTCATTTAAAAGATGCCTTTATCCTGCCTGAAATTAAAGGCTCGGACCACTGTCCGATTGGCATAGAATTGGAGCTGTGAGTTTTTAAACAGGAGTAGAGTAAAGTTAAAGAAGTTAAACGTAGAAAAAAATATTGCCCGGCCTTCGTTTTAGCTTTTAATTGGGCGGTTTGAATGGTGGAAAAAATTAAATTCAACGTTTCAAATTGTTCTCGCTTTTTTGGTGCACATTTGCTAAAAAATCAGGTTTTGAGTTTCTTCTTTTTAGCTGCCGGAAAGAGGATGTTGTTTAAAATTAAACGGTATCCGGGTGAATTTTTGTGTAAACTCAAATCGGTGGGCGGGTCGCCTACACGGTGTGTGTAGTCTTCCGGATCGTGACCGCCGTAAAAGGTAAACGTACCCTTGCCCAAATTCCCGTGAATGTACTTAACCTCATTGGTGCCTTCAATTTTCCCCATAATGACCACATTCGGTTTGATTTTTTCTTCACGGAACATGGTGGTTTGTCCCATGAAACCTTTAATTACATTCACATGATCCTGGGTAAGCATGGTGGGAACGGGGTCATATTTGGCCGAAAATTCGAACAGAGTAAAGTAATCGGTCTCCGGATCGCGCAGGCGGGGCATGTGGCTGGGCGGTACATCAATATCAGAAAATTCGTAAATGGCCGGATCGGTAATCAACTTAAAGTTTTGGAAGGCAAAGGTCTGGCTAAAATCCAGTTTTTTCTGGTAATCGGGATCGATGCCGTCACCGTCAAAAACAGCATCGCAAATATCGGTGTTTTGCGCGGCCAGGGCAATGTCCAGCGCATCGGTAGCTGAGCACATGGCAAACAAAAAGCCGCCGTTTTCAACATAACGCCGGATTTCAATGGCCACGGCCCCCTTTTCCTTGCTTACTTTGTTAAAGCCCAGTTCTTTGGCCAGTTTTTCCGATTCTAACTGTTGTTTGATGTACCAGGGCTGATTGTGAAATGCGGCCCAGAATTTTCCGTACTGACCGGTAAAATCTTCATGATGCAAATGCAGCCAATCGTATTCCGACAGTTTGCCTTCTAATACTTCCCTGTCGTAAACCTTGTCGTATTTAATTTCGGCGTAGTTCATGACCAGTGTCACGGCATCGTCCCAGGGTTGTGTGGTAGGCGGTGTGTACACGGCAATTTTGGGCGCTTTTTCCAGCAATACGCGTTCCATGTTATTTTCTTCGATTTCGGCGTAAATTTGATTTACCTGGGCGCCGTTTAACAATTCGTAGCTAACGCCACGCAACTCGCACTCCTCGCGGAATATTGGGGTGTCAGTAAACAAGAAGGAACCGCTGCGGTAGTTGAGTAGCCACTCCACATTCACGCCTTTTGTTAACACCCAATAGGCCACACCATAGGCTTTTAAATGGTCGTTTTGTGTTAAATCCATGGGAATCAGGATGAATTGCCCATGGGCTAAACTAATCAAAAAGGAAAACAACAAAACCAACTTTTTCAATTTACGCTTTATGGCATCTGCTCTTTATTTAACTTTTCCTTTAACAATCTTGCCCGTTCGCGGCTGACTTCCACCCAAAAACTATTGGGATAATTGGAAATTACCAAACGATACGTGTCAAACGCCTTTTGCCATTGATGTTGCTTCTCCTGTGTAGCCGCTAACATGAACAGCAAGTGGTCGATGTTGACGTAATCGGGATTTTGTTTTAACACATGAGCAACAATCGCCTCTACCTCTTCCGCTTTGTTAAGGCTGGCAAAAAGCTGCACGGCCCGTTCGGCGCTGGTGCCGTTCAGCGGACTGTATTTAAAACTTAGTTCTTTTAAAATATCGGCGGCCTGAGAGAGTTTTTTTTGAGCTACCAGGAATTCAGCCTGTCCCATCTGCGTCAGTCCGGCTGAATCGACTGCCGCGTAATTTAGCAGCAACAGACGTTGCAAGATGTTGTTTTTCAGAGAATCGCCGGCTGCCAAACTGGACGAGAGCTGCGAAAAAGCCTTTTTTGCAGGAGTTAATTTCCCCTCGTAAAACAATAACTCTGCCTTAAGATAGGCCACTAAATTTTGTAAACTTTTTGATTTTATTTTTTTTAGAAATTTTCTGCTACTGACTAAATCACCTTTGGTTAAATAGCATTTAGCTAATTTTAAGTAAATTTGATCCATCTGCTGGCGGTTTAACGGAGCTTTCAGACATTGGCTGTAATGGTCAATGGCCTGATCAATATCTTCAAAATATTCAAAATAAATGTCGCCCCGTAATTCAAGGGCTTGCCACTGGTAAGAAGATTTCGTCTTGCTCTGCAGTAGCTGGTCAATTTGCTGCAATGCCATGCGAATGGCCTTTTGCGCTTTTTTGCTTTGTTTGTTTTTGGCCAGCCATTTTACCCATAAAAAATAGTTGCGGGCAATCTGGTAAGCGTATTGCTGTTTTAAAACGCTCTGTTTTGCCTGGTCAAAAAGCAACTGCAATCCTTTGATAGCAAATTCATAGGTCTGGTTCTGGCGGGCTTTGTAAACAAATTGTAACAGGTAATTTGTTTTAGGCGCTTTTTGATGTAATTTGAAATAAATACGAAATGCGTTTTGAAAATCGCCATTACGCAAATACAAATCGGCTAAAATCTGCTGCACAGCCGGACTGGCCTCATGCTTTTTCTGAAACTCTTCGATGGCTTTGATCATTTGCCTAACCGCGCTACTGTCCGCAGACATGGCGATGATTTGCCCGTTGACAAAAGATGATTGTTTTGGAAAATGTTGCAGGTATTTTAAATAACTGATGGCCGCCTTGCCATATTCAAGCTGAGCGCGGTACAGCAAGGCTATGTCACGGTAGAGGCTGTACTGACTTTTCGTTTTTTTAATCCCTGCCTGGTACACTTCAATGGCTTTGTCGTACAGACGCAATTCAATTAAAACATTGCCCAGCAAACGGTAAAGATAGGCATTTTGACCATATTTTTGCAGTAATTGCTCCCACAAGGCAAAGGCTTTGTCTCTTTGTTCATTCAGGTAATAAGCCTTTCCTAATTTCACCTGATATTCCGGATTGTTGGGATATTTTTCAATCAACTTGTTTAGAAAATCGATTAAATCCGCGTAGCGTTTTAACTTTTCGTAGCAAAATTGGATGTCGTTAATCACCAGGCGATTGCCCTTGCCTGAACGGTAAATCTGCAGATATAGTTCAAGAGCTTCTTCGTAATTGCCGCTGTTTTTGAACAGCATGGCCATTTTCAACCGGCTGTCGGTTTGAGCTGGCGCCTGATTAATCAGCCCCAAAAGCAAAAGCAGCAAAAGCAAAAATTTGAATTTAGACAAAACGTTGTAAAATTTCATCACAAAGCGCCATTCCTTGTTGAGTTAAACAGAATCGCTTACCGGTTAATTGGGCCAGACCGGAGTCGATTAATTCATTGACTATTTTACGATAGGATTGCAAAAAAGATCGCCCAAAAGTGTTCTCAAAAGCAGCAAGATCGAGTCCTTCATAGGTTCGCAGGCGTAAAAAGATGTGTTCAAATTCTTTGGTTTGCTCGTCCAGTGTTTCGCTAAAATCTTGCGGGAGCTGACCATTGTTTAATTGCTGTAAATAATGGCTTAAAGAAGGCTTGTTGCCCCAACGCTGCCCGTTCCAGTAAGAATGGGCCGAAGGCCCAAAACCTAAATACGGCACATGCAGCCAGTATTTGTAATTGTGCCGGGATACGAAGGCTTCGTCCCGTGTAAAGTTAGAAACTTCGTAGTGCAGGTAGCCATTTTCTGTCAAAAACTGATGCGTAAAATTAAAGAATTCCAACTCATTCTCTTCTGCAGCGGGCATGATTTGTCTTTTTTGCAAGCGCCTGAAAAATGGCGTATTGGGTTCATAGCTCAAATTGTAAGCGGAGATATGTTCGGGATTTAAAGCTACCGCCTTTTGCAGTGAATGTTTCCACGTTGTTAATGTTTGATTGGGCAGAGCATAAATTAAATCCAGCCCAATATTATCAAAACCGGCTTTACGGGCCGCTTCAAAAGCCTCAATTGCCTGGCGGGTTGAGTGAATTCGTTCCAAAAAGCGTAGTTCCTGGTCGTTGAAGCTCTGAATGCCTATGCTCAGTCGATTGATGCCCAGTTCTTTAAAGAGCGGCAACTTTTCACGTTCGGTAGCGCCGGGATTCATTTCCAGAGTGATTTCACAATCTTGGGCAAGATTGAAGTGTTGCCTTAAAAATTCTAAAATGGTTTCAAGTTGCTCTATTTCCAGCAAGGAAGGCGTACCGCCGCCAAAATAAATGGTGTCAAAAGTCTGGTCAATTGAAAAGACCTGAAGCGTCTTTTCCGTTTCGATTAGCAGGGCCCGGACGAATTCCGGCTGTTGTTGCCGGTTTGTGATGGAATAAAAGTCACAGTAACCACATTTGTGTTCACAAAACGGGATGTGTAAATAGATGCCCGGCTTAAAGGAGATGTTGGCTTTTTCAGCATTCATCGAATTACGCGGCCAATACGACCAAAACGAATCTTTTTGAAAAACTGGGTAATAGGAACATGCGAATTCCATGAAAAATAGATAATCAACGCCTGCCCCACAATTTCTGAATGATCGACAAAACCCCAGACACGGCTGTCGGAACTGTTGTCACGATTGTCGCCCATGACCCAATATTTATTCTTAGGAACCGTGATGGGGCCGTAATTGTCACGACTGCCCAAATTGCGAAAGGTTGGAAAGAAGAAATGGCCTTCATCACGGCGAAAGATGCGTGGATCGGTAAATTTGCCCTGAGGTGGAAAGGGAAATTTTTTGCCATCTACGTAAACGACCTTGTCAATGATTTCCACTGTTTGACCGCCCACCGCAATACAGCGTTTGATGTAATCCATGGAATGATCTTTAGGATAACGGAAAATGACCACATCGTACGGTTTTGGGTCACGCAGCGCCGGAAAACGAAACCAGGGTAAATCCACGCCAATTTTGGTGTAGGGAATGCCAATCCAATCAGGGGTTCGCATTCCGTAATTAAATTTGTTAACCAGCAAAAAATCGCCGATTAACAGAGTGTTTTCCATAGAAGAAGTAGGAATGGTGTAGGCCTGCACCAGAAACTGGCGAATAATCAGCGCAGCGATTAAAGCAGAAAACAGGCCTTCGGTAAAGCTTTTAAAACGGCTTTTTCTTTTAACAGCAGGTTTAGACAAGATGCCTCCTTGAAAACTTAATCTTCTTTATTCATCGATAAAACAGCCAGGAATGCTTCCTGCGGAATTTCAACCCGACCAACTTGTTTCATACGTTTTTTGCCTTCTTTTTGTTTCTCAAGCAATTTGCGCTTACGGGTAATGTCGCCGCCGTAGCACTTGGCTGTAACGTTTTTGCGCAGCGGTTTAACCGTTTGCCGGGCAATTACTTTACTGCCAATGGCTGCCTGAATGGCCACTTCGAACAACTGGCGCGGAATTAATTGTTTGAGATGGCGACAAAGCCGCTGGCCCATTTCGTAGGCTTTGTCCTGATGCACAATGGTTGAGAGCGCATCCACCGGTTCGCCGTTGATCAGGATGTCTAATTTAACCAGGTTGCCGGGGCGGTAGCCTTCCAGCTCATAATCAAAAGAGGCGTAACCGCGGGAAACCGACTTCAACCGATCGTAGAAATCAAAAATTACTTCGGAAAGCGGAAACAGAAAAGTTAAATCGGCGCGTGTAGGATCGAGATACGAAGTCGATTTAAAAACAGCTCTTTTTTCCTGCGACAGTTTCATGATGTTGCCGATGTACTCCGAAGGCGTAATGATTTGCGCCGAAATGTACGGTTCTTCGATATGGTCGATTTCCGCCGGATTGGGCAGGTCGGTTGGCGTATGAATTTCGACAACTTCTCCGTTTTTCAAATGTACCCGGTAAACCACATTGGGCACGGTGTTGATGATCGTTAAATCGTATTCACGCTCCAGGCGTTCCTGTACGATTTCCATGTGCAGCAAGCCTAAAAAGCCGCAGCGAAAACCAAAGCCCAGCGCCTTGGACGTTTCGGGCTCGTAAATCAAGGCAGAGTCATTTAAAGACAGCTTGTCCAGGGCATCGCGCAGGTCTTCGTAATCGTCGGAATCTACCGGGTAAATTCCGGAAAAGACCATTGGCTTGATGTCTTTGTAACCGGGTAAGGGTGCGTCGGCCGGTTTTTTTGCGTGGGTTACCGTGTCGCCCACACGAATATCTTTTACGTTTTTGGCGCCGGAGATTAAATAGCCTACTTCGCCTGCATTCAGCACATCTACCGGTTCGCGTCGCAATTTCAAAATGCCAATTTCATCGGCCTGGTATTCCCGCCCGGTATTAAAAAAGCGAATGGGATCACCTTTGCGTAATGAGCCGTTAAAAATGCGGATGTAACTGATCGCCCCGCGGTAATTATCGAATACCGAATCAAATATCAAAGCCTGAAGGGAGGCGTCGGGTTGCCCCTTTGGCGGCGGAATAGTGTCGATGACCGCTTCTAAAACTTCTTCAACACCCAACCCCGTTTTAGCGCTGGTTAATAAAATCTCGTCTTCAGAACAGCCAATCAGTTCAATTAATTGATGCTTAACCACATCCACCTGCGCGCTGGGCAAATCGACTTTATTAATGACCGGAATGATGGTTAAATTGTTTTCAATGGCCAGATACAAATTACTGATGGTCTGAGCCTCTACGCCCTGGGCGGCGTCCACCAAAAGCAAGGCGCCTTCGGCCGCAGCCAGACTGCGCGAAACTTCGTAGGTAAAATCCACATGTCCGGGGGTGTCGATTAAATTTAAAATGTATTCATGCCCGTCTTTTGCACGGTAATACATACGAATGGGATGGGACTTTATGGTAATGCCCCGTTCCCGTTCCAGATCCATGTCGTCCAGCACCTGGTTTTTTAGCTCGCGCTGAGAGATCGTGTGCGTCAATTCCAGCATACGATCCGCCAGGGTGGACTTACCGTGATCAATGTGAGCGATGATGCAAAAGTTACGAATGTATTTTTGATCCATTTTATTCCGATTTTTTTGTAATGTTTAATGAGTTTATACGCGGTTTGTTTCCCGTGTTGTGTTTTAACCGCGCCCAAAAGAAAACCGGCTGCCTTAAGGGCCGGTTATTTTCTTAAATCTTTAAATTACTGATATTAAAAGATAAAAGCAACTATGGCTAAGTCGTCATTTATTAAAAAACCAAAGCTGCGGGTGGCGTAACTAACAAGGTAACAAACAGGGAATCAGTATGTTTTGACGATTTGGCCAGCTTTAATACCAGATAACCCACCACGCCAGAAGTAAAGGAACCTAACAAAATGGCTAATTTATCAGTAAACTGGAATTGCAAAGGGTCTTCAAAGGCTAAGGATAGAATGAATAAACTCATGGTAAAACCGATACCCGTCAACACAGAAACTCCGTAAAACTGCAGCCAATTGGCGTCTTTTAGAGGTTTGGCCAGTTTTAACTTAATAGCCAGCCAGCTAAATCCAAAAACACCTAATTGCTTACCTAAAAACAAGCCTAAAAAGATGCCCATAGGAACCGGTCCCACCAGTTGATCTAAGAAAATTTGTCTAACATTTACTCCTGCGTTAACAAAAGCAAACAAAGGTAAAATTAAAAAGGCCACCCAAACATGCAGGTTGTGCTCTATTTCTTTTAAAGGTGAAATGGGCTCGTTGTTTTCGTCTCTGGCATTGAGTGGGATCGTAAAGGCTAAAACTACGCCAGCTAAGGTCGCGTGCACCCCCGATTTGAGCACACTAACCCACAAAACCACGCCCACCAAAAAATAAGCGGCCTTACGATACACGCCGAAATAATTAAACGCAATGAGCACCAATATTGAAACACCTGCGACAAGCAAAGCCGTACCCGACAGGTTGGCTGTGTAAAACACCGCAATAATTACAATCGCACCTAAATCATCAATAATGGCTAAAGCCATTAAAAAAACCTTTAAAGAAACCGGCGCCCGCTTACCCAACAAAGACAAAATACCCAGGGCAAAAGCAATGTCTGTCGCTGTGGGAATAGCCCAGCCATTCATGGCCAGTGGATTCCCCTTGTTAAAAAAAATGTAAAAGGCCGCCGGAACCGCCATGCCTCCGATAGCTGCAATCACTGGCAAAGCTGCTTGACTGACCGAAGAAAGATGCCCTTCCAAAATTTCACGCTTGACTTCTAATCCAATGAGTAAAAAGAAAATGACCATCAATCCATCGTTTACCCAATGGTACAATGATTTGTCCATGCTCAAAGCCCCAATTTTGATGACCACAGGAATGTGTAAAAATGCCTGGTACCAGGAGGCCAGAAACGTATTGCTTAAAATTAAAGCAATCACCGTTACGATAATCAACAGGACGCCACTGGATGCCTCTTTTTCTAAAAAGTCTTCAATAAACTGCCTCATTTTTCAACCTCAATCAATATTTTTACCCATTAAATTTTACAATGCCCTTGCTTACATACATTGGCTCAGTAAATTGTGAACTAAGAAAAAATTATTATACCAAGTTCCCGCTTTATTTTCAAAAAAATCGAATTTAAAATTTTTTATTTTTAAAGGAATTCTTTAAAAAGGTTTAATAGGTTGAAGGTCTTAAAGATTTTTGATTTTAGCATCGATTTGTCCGTGTCCTTGCGCCCCACTCGTATCCAGCGTGGGAACGCAATCCTTACAACATGAAAAAACTTTACACATAATGCTCGAAAGGTAATTCCACAAATCTAATTGAAGTGGTAGCTATTAATCGTCAGCCAAAGTTTTTAAGCGATTCCACCAAGTTTAAGTAAGATT
>JAGHBR010000341.1 GCA_021160885.1 Caldisericaceae bacterium | reverse complement strand
GAATATATCAGTCCCAATGTAGAACGATTGATTGGTTTTAGTAACGAAGAGCTTCTGCAAAATCCGAACTTATTTAATGAACGCATTCATCCCAAAGACCTTACGATTTATCTGAATGCTCTGAAGAACGTGAAAAGCGCGGGGCATTTTTCAACGGAATATCGCTTTAAACACAAAAATGGGCATTACGTTTGGTTGCATGATGAACGTGTACTGGTCAAAGAATATGAGCAAGGCGAAAAATACACCGGTTTTTGGTTTGACGTTACCCCCCAAAAAATTTTGGCTCAGCAATCTGAGCGAACGCAACGGCTGGAAAGTTTGGGAACTCTGGCCGGTGGCATTGCTCATGATTTGAATAACGTGTTAACGCCCATTCTGATGGGAGCCGAATTATTAAAGAATATTGTCAAAGATCCACGCGCTTTAAAGTCCTTAACCATGATGGAAAACAGCGCTAAGCGGGGAGCTGAGTTAATAAAGCAGGTGCTGGCTTTTGCCCGCGGGTCAGAAGGAGAACGGGCGCCGTTACAAATCCGTTATTTAATTGCTGAAATTATCAAAATGGTTGAAACTTCTTTCCCTAAAACAGTCAAAATTAAAACCGAATGGGAAAGGGATTTATGGCCGGTATTGGGCGATGCCACCCAATTGCATCAGGTTTTTATGAATTTGCTGATCAATGCCCGCGATGCCATGCCCGAAGGGGGCCAAATTAGAATCATTATAAAAAATATAATGCTCGACGAACAATACGCCCGATCGAATATAGTAGCCAAACCAGGGCCTTTTGTAATGGTTTCGGTTCAGGACACAGGACACGGCATACCAACCGAAGTGATAGACAAAATTTTCGATCCATTTTTTACAACCAAAGAGGTTGGTAAAGGAACCGGTATGGGCTTGGCTACCGCTCATAAAGTGATCTCAGAACATGGGGGCTTTATAAATGTGTACAGCGAACCTAAAAAGGGTACTACCTTTAATATTTATTTGCCTGCCAGTAAAATGAAAGAATCAACGGTCTTAAAGGCCGAAGTACCGGCTATACAGGGAAACGGAGAATGGATTTTGCTGATCGAAGATGTGGCTGCTATTCGTGAAATCACGCAAAAAACTCTGGAGAGTAATGGCTATCAGGTGTTAACCGCCGAGGATGGGCCGGAAGGCGTTGCCGTATTTGCTGAAAACATGGACAAAATTGAATTAGTCATCACTGATATGGTCATGCCTATAATGGATGGGCCTGCGGTAATTCGCGCTTTACAGCGCATTAAAAAGGATTTAAAAGTCATCGGCATGAGTGGGCGGACTGATGAAATCAATAATTTGAAAAAAAAGAAAATTCCGTTTTTGCAAAAGCCTTTTACTGCACAGCTATTACTGGAGGCGGTTGACAAAGTGTTGCATAAAACAGAGTGAACCATATTGGTTCGCCTTTCAATCAAGATTGGAATATTATCACGCTAAAGCGTGTGAACTTTTTAGGAAAATAAAGACACCTTATGAAAAATAAAGATTTTAGCAAGTTAGAGATTGATGCCATGGATGAATTTGATCTGTTTTCTTTGCCCAATGCCAGGGAAATTTTACAGACCATTTTCAATAATTTCAGCGCTGTTTTTTATCTACTGCAGCCAACTGGCAACGGCGATTCCCGTTTTATTTACATGGGGAAAAACATTGAAAAGCTAACCGGCTTTCCGGCGCAAGAATTTGTCTTAAAATCGGATTTCTGGTTAAAGCATTTACATCCGGAAGACAGGGCGGTTTTAAGCAAAGACGGGCGACGTCATTTGCCGTTAAAAGATCAAAAATTAGTTTATCGTTTCCAAACAGCTACCGGAGAATACTGCTGGTTGCGTGATGAGCTGTACCTGTTAAAACAAAACGGAGTTGAACCTTATTTTGTAGGCTTACTAATCGATATTACGGAAGAAAAATCATTGAAAACGATTGCTGATAAAGAAAGTGTTCGGTTGCAGGCCATTATTGAATCCAGCGGGCAAATAATCTGGGAAACCGATGCTTCAGGGAAAGTGGTTGAAGACCTCCCTTTTTGGCGGGCCTTTACCGGCCAGGCTTATGAACAAATAAAAGGTACTGGCTGGATTAAGGCGGTTCATCCTGAAGACCGTGCGAGGGTTCAACAGGCCTGGAATGAAGCGGTACAAGAAAAAACAAAATATGAAACAGAGTACCGCATTAAAGATAAAAACGGAAACTACCACTGGTTTAAGGTTCATGGGATTCCCGTCTTTAAGCAAAAGGGGGAAATTAATGGATGGATAGGCGCCTGTTTTGATATTACAGAACAAATCCAGAGAGAAGAGTTGTTAGAAAATTACGCAGCGCGGTTAGAACAGAGCAATCGGGATTTGCAGGAATTTGCTTACATTGCTTCACATGATTTACAGGAACCGGCGCGTAAAATTCTGGCCTTTGGCGATCGCTTACAAAGCAAATATAAAGACGTTTTAGACGAGCGCGCTTTGGATTACCTGGAACGTATGATGCGAGCCAGTCAAAGGATGCAGAATTTGATCAATAGTTTGCTTGCCTTTTCGCGAGTAGAAACTCAGATTAAACCTTTTGTGCTTATTGATTTGACGGAAACAATTAAAGAGGTAATTGAAGACCTGGAATTGATGATTGAACGAACTCAGGCTAAAATAAGTTTTGAGCAATTACCTGCCGTCGAAGCCGATAAAAATCAGATGTATCAATTATTCGAAAATTTAATAAAGAATGCCATCAAATTTCAGAAAGCTGAACCTACCCCGGTGATAAAGATTTATCAGACGGATAAATCTGTGCGGCCAGAAAAAGTGACCATCGTTGTTGAAGACAATGGTATTGGTATTGATCAACAATACGAAGATCGGATATTTAAGCCTTTTCAACGGCTTCACACCCGGGAAGAATACGAGGGATCGGGTATGGGCTTAGCTATTTGCAGAAGAATTATTGAGCGTCACCGGGGCCGCATTTATTTTAAAAGCCAACCTGAAAAAGGAACAAAATTTTTTGTTGAATTGCCAGTTAAACAAAAGAAGCAGGATAAACAATGAGCAAATCAACAAAACCTATTACTATTTTAATGGCCGAAGATGACAAAGATGATCAGATGTTGGTGCGTGAATCCTTTGAAGAGTGCCGTTTATTGAATAAGCTTCATTTTGTTGAGGATGGGCAACAATTGTTAGATTATTTAAAAGGACGACCTCCTTATGATGATCGCCAAAAAGCGCCATTCCCGGATATTGTTTTGCTCGATCTAAATATGCCCCGTAAAGACGGCCGGGAAGCCTTGCGGGAAATTAAACAAGATCCGGAAATTAATCATCTGCCGGTTATTGTGCTGACTACTTCGCAGGCTGAGGAAGATATACTCCACACCTATAAGTTCGGCGTAGCCGGGTTTATTACCAAACCTGTTACTTTTAATGGACTGGTTGATGTTGTTAAAGCACTTGCCAACTACTGGTTCCAGATTGTGAAATTGCCTGATAAACCTGTAAATTAGGGATGCTGAAAATAAGCCTTTACTTGACGAGTTCGCCCTGGCCCACTCCTGTCATTTCGACGACTCCGCTTCATCGATCGTTCTGTCATTTCGACGAACCCGCTTTAGCGGGTGAGGAGAAATCCCTTTCACTAAAACCGGATGGGATTTCTCACCCGATGAATCGGGATTCGAAATGACAGTTTACGACGTCTAGTTTTAGCCTCTTTTTTTACCGGTTGAATTGCATTTCATTCCATCCTAAATTGCAGTTATGTACAAAAGCTTAAACGATTGTCTTGAAGACCTGGAAAAACATGGGCAGCTGGTTCGTATTAAAGAAGAAGTAGATCCAAATCTGGAAATGGCAGCCATTCATCGACGGGTGTTTGCCGCCGGTGGCCCGGCTTTATTGTTTGAACGTGTAAAAGGTAGCCCTTTCCCGGCTGTTTCAAACCTTTTTGGCACTATGGAACGGGCCAGGTTTATTTTCCGTAAAACACTGCCCGTTGTAGAATCCCTCATGCAAAGCGCTGCCGATCCGGCTGCTGCCTTTAAAAATATTGAAAAAAAATTAAAATACCTGCCCCATTTGCTCAACGCCTTGCCCCAAAAAAGCATCTTTAAACCGGTGTTAAAACATCAAACCCAGATTAGCTTATTGCCGCAAATAAAAAGCTGGCCTCGGGATGGAGGTGCGTTTTTAACGTTGCCTCAGGTTTTAACGCGCGATCCGGAGCAACCTTCGTTATTAAAAAGCAATTTAGGCATGTACCGCATTCAAATTTCCGGCAATCAGTATCAGCAAAATCAGCAAATTGGACTGCACTATCAGATTCATCGCGGCATTGGCGTACACCATGCCAAAGCCTTAAAAAAAGGTGAACGACTGAAGGTGAGCATCTTTTTAGGCGGGCCGCCGGCACATACTCTGGCTGCCGTGATGCCCCTGCCTGAGGGAATAAGTGAATTGTCCTTTGCCGGCTTGTTAGCCGGACGGCGATTTCGCTATGTTAATTACCAGGACTGGATTGTTTCAAACGATGCCGATTTTATCATTTTAGGAATGCTTGAAGAAGAGCTGCTACCGGAAGGCCCTTTTGGCGACCATCTGGGCTATTACAGTCTGCAACATCCATTTCCAGTGCTGCGGGTGGAAAAGGTGTTCCATCGCCCTGGAGCCATTTTTCCCTTTACTGTTGTTGGCCGCCCGCCGCAGGAAGATACCATCTTTGGTAAGCTGATTCATGAAATGACTTCGGCCATGATTCCAAAACGATTACCTGGCGTTAAAGCTGTTCATGCGGTGGATGAGACCGGCGTGCATCCCTTACTGCTGGCTATTGGCTGTGAACGGTATTTGCCCTATCAACAGCGGGAACCAATGGAATTACTGACTCAGGCCCACGCTATTCTGGGGTTCGGCCAGCTTTCATTGGCCAAATATTTGCTGATTATTGCTGAACAGGATGATCCTGAATTAAATATTAATGATATTGAAGCCTTTTTTAGGCATTTAATTTCCAGAATCGATTTAAAACGTGATTTGCATTTTGTGACCGAAACGACCATCGATACGCTTGATTACAGCGGTACCAGATTGAATCATGGATCAAAAATTATCATGGCGGCCGCCGGTAGCATCAAACGAAAATTAGGACGGCGACTTCCCGGGCAACTAAAGCTGCCGCCAGCCTTTCAAAAATTAAAACTGGTAATGCCTGGCATTTTAACCTTGCGGGGCCCTGCCTTTGAAAATTACCAGCAGGCAAATAATGAGTTAGAATTATTAACCGAAAACATTCCGGTGGAACTGGCAGAGGAATTCCCCATGATTGTTCTGGTTGATGACAGTGAATTCGTGGCTGCGCGGCTGGCCAATTTTTTGTGGGTTACCTTTACACGCTCCAATCCATCACACGACATTTATGGTGTTAAAAGTTTTGTTAAAAACAAACACTGGGGATGTGAAGGCAGTATGATTATTGATGCCCGCATAAAGCCGCACCATGCTCCGCTTTTGGAAGAAGACCCGCAAATTGAGAAACGGGTCGATGCTTTGGCCGGTAAAGGGCATAGTCTGCATGGGATTATTTAAATGAAACCTTTGAAAAAGTCATTACGAATGTCATTCCCGCGCAGGCGGGAATCTCTAAGTTGTTGTAAATATTAGATTCCACATCAATTGCGGAATGACGGGGTTGGAGAATCCCCAATTTTTTCAAAGGTTTCTAAATATTTATCATCTCAGGGCGCTGTCAGTTTAAGATATTGGAAATAGTTTCGCCGGTTAAATAAATATTTCCTGCAACATTTTCCTTTTTATCTTTAGCGCAGTAAGTTCATCTTTTTAATACCTAAAACCTGACCGTTTACAACCAAACGGTAAAAGTAGATACCGCTGGCTTGTGCCGCGCCTTTGGCGTCCTGTCCGTTCCATTTAAGAACATGATAACCGGCTGAAAATTTTTGTCCGCCTAAAATGACGATTTTTTTACCAATTGCATTAAAAATTTCAATTTCTACTCTTTGAGCTTTTTTTAAGCCAAATGGAATGCTGGTAACCGGATTGAAGGGATTTGGGTAATTCTGGCCAAGTTGCATCTGTTGCGGCACAATGAATTTGGGATTTTCCAGGCTGGTTAGCAAGCCCAGAGAATCCGTTTTTACGATAAAAGCGTCAGCGCCGCCGGCAGTATTCGATTCTGTAAATCCCATAGCAACAAAGTAATGATCAGGCGTTTCAAACACATTCCAGAAAATATCCTCTTCATCGCCGCCAAAACCGTAAAGCCATTGTAAATGACCGTTTTGATCCACCCTGCACAAAAAACCATCAAACGAATAACCAAAGGAATGGCTTTTGCCTGTTAAAACAAAACCTCCATCGTGTGTGGGACAAATGCCAAAGGCGTAATCGTCATCTGTGCCTCCGTAATGTCTGGTAAACATGGTATCGCCATGAGCGTTCATTTTCACTAATAACATGTCATGACTGTAACCGCTCCCCCAATAACCATAACCGGCAAACACAACACAGGTGTCCACTGCGCAAACATCATAGCCTTCCGTCCATCCCGAAGTAGCAAACGTTTTTAACCAGATAGCCGAACCTTGCGGATCTGTTTTTACCATGTACATGTCAGGAGAGAAAAATAGGCCAACTGCTTTTGCTGCAACAATAAGGCTGCCCTGGCTATCAATGTCACATCCTCTGCCTTGATCTTCCCGGGTTCCACCAAATGTTCTTGTCCAGAGCGTATCCCCTTCAGCATTTATTTTGATCAGGTAAACATCTTCATCACCAGCACCGAATGATTCTGTAGAACCGGAAATAATATAATTGCCATCGCTGGTAGGTTTAATCTCCCAACCACTGTCGTTTTCTGGTCCACCAATGGTTTTACTCCACTGTACCTGCAAATCACTACTTAATTTTACAACCAGTACATCCGTTTGTGAAGTTTCATCCTGGCGAGTATAGCCAATCACTAAAAATTCACCTTCTGGGGTAAGCTCAGCGCTACGAAAGAGTTCGTCTTTGCCCAGGTCGATTGATTTTTCTGTTATTGTAGTTCCGTCTGTAGAAAGTTTTATGACATAACCATCCATATTACTACTAAAGGAGTAGGTGTACCCGAAAAAATAATAGGCGTCTCCTTTTACAAATCCGTTGTAAACCACATCATGATCTGTGCCGCCAATGGTTTTGACAAAGGTGTTTGCGCTAAAAAGCTGAACGTAAAAAATAAAAAATACAAGAAGGAAAATGTAGCGTTTCATGGTGCCCTCCCCTGGAAATTATATCTAAGTCATGATTTTAATTGAATATAATAAATTAAATCATGAAAATAAAGGAGAGAGAGTAAAAATAAGACATAGTAAAGAACTTTCCTTAAAAAATGCAGGCGCTAATGTTACAAATTTTTTTTGTGGTGGAAAAACTTCTTTAACCTTTCTTCTGCTTATGTTCTTGATAGTTAAAATTAAAGATAAAAGACATACTATGGCTGGCTCTTACTCTAATATTTGTTTATTTTTTTGCCTGGCACTATGTTGCCATACCGATCGTAATGCACGGCTAAGTTCAATTACCTTACTAAGAGCAACCTTTCCGGTTAACATTACCATCACTTGCGCCAGGTCAATAAATCCATTAAGTTTGCCCAAATAAAAATTCAAACATGGTAAATAAAATGCAAAATAAAGAAGCCCTCATCAGAGAACAATTGGAACAACGCATTCTGGTCCTTGACGGCGCAATGGGCACGATGATTCAGCGTTACCGTTTAACCGAGGCGGACTTTAGAGGCCAACGGTTCAAAGACTGGCCTGTGGATTTAAAGGGCAACAATGATTTACTCAGTTTAACCCAACCACAAATCATCAGTGAAATCCACCAGGCCTACCTGGCCGCCGGCGCTGACATCATTGAAACCAATACCTTTAACGCCAATTCCATTTCCCAGTCCGATTACCAGCTTCAGGAGATGGTGTACGAAATGAATCTGGCTTCTGCTAGGCTGGCCCGCAAAGCAGCTGATCTCCAAACAAAGCAAACCCCGCAAAAGCCGCGCTTTGTAGCCGGCTCCATCGGCCCGACCAATCGTACACTGTCCATTTCGCCAAAAGTTGAAGACCCTGCTTATCGTGAAGTGACTTTTGACCAGGTAGCCAAAGCCTATTACCAGCAAGTAAAAGGATTGATCGAAGGCGGCGTCGATTTGCTGCTCATCGAAACCATTTTTGACACGCTGAACGCCAAGGCGGCTCTGTACGCTATCCAGCAATGCTTTGACGATTTGGGCGTTGAATTGCCGATCATGGTTTCGGTAACCATTGTGGATCAAAGCGGTCGTACACTTTCCGGGCAAACATTAAAAGCGTTTTGGGTTTCCATTAAACCCTATCCCATTTTTAGTGTGGGCCTGAACTGTTCTTTAGGGCCGGCCGAAATGCGGCCTTTTATTCAGGAACTGAGCGACATGGCGGATGTGTACGTTACGCTTTACCCCAATGCCGGTTTGCCCAATCAATTTGGAGAATACGAGGCAACCGCCGCACAAATGGCGCCCATTTTAAAAGAATATGCCGGCCAGAAATGGGTAAACATTATCGGCGGTTGTTGTGGTACAACCCCGGATCATATTCGCGCTTTTGTTGAAGGTGTAAAAAGCCTGCCCCCGCGCAAGGTGCCAAAAGTGCCCGTGTACACCGAGTTCAGCGGATTGGAAGCGCTGACCATTCTGCCAACCAGTAATTTTATTAACATCGGTGAACGTTGCAATATCGCTGGTTCCAGAAAGTTTGCCCGGCTGATTCGTGAGAACAAATTTGAAGAAGCGCTTGAAATTGCCCGTAAACAGGTGGAAGACGGCGCTCAAATTTTGGATGTAAACATGGACGAAGGCCTGATCGACTCGGTGCAGGCCATGACCCATTTTTTAAAATTGATCGCCTCTGAACCAGATATTGCGCGTGTGCCCATCATGATTGATTCTTCCCGCTGGGAAGTGATTGAAGCCGGCCTTAAGTGCCTGCAGGGTAAATCCATCATCAATTCCATTAGTTTAAAGGAGGGTGAACAGGCTTTTTTAGAGCGGGCAAAACAGGCCCGCAGGCTGGGCGCGGCTGTGTTGGTGATGGCCTTTGATGAACAGGGCCAGGCCGATACACTTGAACGTCGTATTGAAGTCTGCAGCCGCGCTTACAAACTGTTGACCGAAAAAGTCCACTTTCCGCCGCAAGATATTATTCTTGATCCTAATATTTTTGCCATTGGCACGGGCATGAGCGAACACGCCAATTACGCTCTCGATTACCTGGAAGCCGTACGTTATATTAAAAGCCATCTGCCGCACGCTAAAGTGAGCGGTGGTGTAAGCAATCTTTCCTTTGCCTTTCGCGGCAACAACGTAATTCGTGAAGCCATGCATTCGGCCTTTTTGTACCATGCCATTCAGGCTGGTATGGACATGGGCATCGTTAATGCCGGTCAAATTACGGTTTACGAAGATATTTCCAAAGACCTGTTGCAATTAGTGGAAGATGTGTTGTTCAACCGAAGACCGGACGCTACCGAACGACTGATCGCCTTTGCCGATCAGGTAAAACAGACTTCTGTTAAGGAAGAGAAAAGACTGGAATGGCGTGAGAGCAGCGTAGAAGAGCGGTTGAAATATGCTTTAATTAAAGGAATTACTGAATTCATTGAACAGGACACAGAAGAAGCCTATCAAAAGTACGGGGATCCGGTTAAAGTGATTGAGGGACCTTTAATGGATGGCATGCAGGTTGTTGGTGATCTGTTTGGTTCGGGAAAAATGTTTTTACCTCAGGTGGTCAAAAGCGCCAGAGTAATGAAAAAAGCCGTTGCTCATTTAACTCCTTACCTTGAAGCACTGAAACTTAAAGCCAATTCTTCAACGAAGGGTAAAATTTTATTGGCCACTGTTAAAGGCGATGTGCATGATATCGGCAAAAATATTGTGGGCGTTGTTTTAGGTTGTAATAATTACGAAATCATCGATCTGGGCGTGATGGTGCCGGCCGAAAAGATCGTTGAACAGGCTAATGCGCTTAAAGTAGATCTGATTGGCTTAAGCGGCCTTATTACGCCTTCACTTGATGAAATGGTACACGTGGCCCGCGAGCTGAATCGGCAGGATTTTGATTTGCCCTTGCTGATTGGCGGTGCTACCACTTCAGAAAAACACACTGCTGTTAAAATTGCGCCCGAATATGACAGAGGGATCACCGTTTATGTTCCGGATGCTTCACGATCGGTAAATGTGGTTAGTAAACTGTTAAATTTTAAAAGCCGTAAAAAATTTGCCAGCAAGCTGAAGCGAAATCAGCAAAAATTACTGGAAAATTTTCAAAAACAACGCCAGCGCATCAATTTAATTCCCATTGAAGCCGCTCGGCAGAACAGAGCCAAACTTTCTTTTACGCAAAAAGAAGTTGCTGAGCCACAACAAGCAGGCATTCACAAACTACTCAATTTTTCGCTGGAAGAACTACGTCGGCGGATTGACTGGACACCTTTTTTCAAAGCCTGGGAATTGCGTGGTAAATATCCGGATATTTTAGAAAAATCCGAACACAGTCAGGAAGCGCAAAAATTGTTCAAAGAGGCTAACAATCTGCTGGACGAAATCATTAATAAGCAATGGCTGCAGGCCAATGCGGTTTTTGGTATCTTCCCGGCCAACTCCATTAACGATGATATTGAGGTTTACGGTAACACTGAGCGCACGCGCTTGCTGGCCGTTGTTCATACCTTGCGCCAACAGATGCAGCGTAACAGCCATAAACCCAATTTTGCCCTGGCTGATTTTATTGCGCCAAAGGAAACAAAGGTGGCTGATCATCTTGGTTTCTTTGTGGTCACAGCAGGAATTGGTTTGCAAGATTTGGTTCAGCACTTCGAAGAAAAACATGACGATTACCAGAGCATCATGCTTAAAGCGCTGGCCGACCGTCTGGCCGAAGCTTTTGCAGAACATTTGCATGAACTGGTTCGCAAACAATACTGGGGTTACGCCAGGCATGAAGCGTTAAGTAATGAAGAAATCATTGCGGAAAAATATTGCGGCATTAGGCCGGCGCCGGGCTATCCTGCCTGCCCGGACCACACAGAAAAAACAACCATCTTTGAACTGTTACAGACAAAAAAAGAAATTGGAGTTCAGTTGACCGAATCGATGGCCATGCAACCAGCGGCCTCGGTAGCGGGCTACTTTTTCGCACATCCAAAAGCCCACTATTTTGGTGTGGGTAAAATAGGCATGGACCAGCTTACCGATTATGCCCACCGTAAAGGTATGAGCATTAAGGAAGCCAAGCGCTGGTTGGCCCCCTACTTAGTTGGGAATGATGTTTAATTTTTTACAAATTCAGTCGAATACCACAAATGAAATAATTTAAACGGTAGGGCAAATGAGTCGGCAAAAAAATAAAAATTTAAAATTTACTTATCGCTTTCTTTTCGATAGCGGCAAAATGTTGAATTTTGAGATTGAACTGGATGCGCAAACGCTTGAAATTATTCCGAAAAATTCATTTAAGCCTTCCCGCTTGTCGCAGTTGGAATTTCACCAGTGTGCCAATTGCCCCTTAAAAAAGGAAGAGCACCCGTATTGCCCGGTAACGCGCAATCTGGAATATATTTTAAG
>JAGHBR010000538.1 GCA_021160885.1 Caldisericaceae bacterium | reverse complement strand
TTTTACGATCATAAAAATAGCCGCTGGTAGTGTCAAAAAAAGCCCTTACAATTTTTTGCCGCAAAAAATCAGCTTGCATTTTTAATTTATTACATAAGGTATCGTTTTTTAATAAGGCGGCCATTTTACTCAGGAAAATTTTTTCTGCATACAAATACGCGTTTAAATCAATTGATTCCTGATCCATTGAATATGCTTTTAGACCATTTTTTAGCATTTTTGCGTTATCAAAGCGAATAGCATTGTCCATCCCACTTTCCCAACGGGCAGCCACAATCGTTCCGTCAGTAGAACCATATTCACATAAACCGTTTTTATCATGATCGCGATATTTGTACCACCACCGATGATAGGCCAATAGCCCATCAAACATTTCACGCACAAAAGAAGTATCTTGTGTTTCTGTAAAAATCCGCCAGACCGCCCAGCCAGCTAACGGAGGTTTAGTATCACGATAATTATTATTGGTTTTATCACGAAAAATTACATCGGGTACCATGCCTTCTGGCGTTTGGTAATCAAACATGGCCCGAATCTGATTTTTTGCCAGTTTCGGATTAAAAATGGATAATGCTGCGGCATGTTTCCATGAATCCCAGGCCCAAAAGCCATTAAAATATGGTGTGGCATACGAGGGAAACAATCCATCGTGTTTAAGATCACCTTTTGCCGCACGCCAATTGTTAATGAGCGTTAACAGGCATTTTACCGCCAGACGACGTAAAGATTTTTCTGACCAATAATTTGACTTATTCAAAAATATTTGATTTAAATAAGACTTCCATCGCTGTTGAGTTTTTTGGAAAGCGCTTTGAACTTGTAATAGGTTTTCAGGTAAATCTGGAATGTCGGCACTATTCATTGTAACTGCAACGGCCAATATCTTTTTTGCCCCAGAATCTAAAGTAAACGGTTTTAGAGTGAAAAAATAGCTTTTATTTTGTCCAATCTTAACTTTTTGCACTTCTCCGTTTACGGGGATTATCGATAAAAATTCTTCATTTTCTTTAATTGCAATCCTGATTTCCTTTTTTGATTGTTGAATTAAACTAAATCCTGAAGAATCGAATACTGAACCTTTCCACTCAGGAAAATAAGTTATTGGCATGGAAGAACGATTTTTAATTTCTGAAAAAATAATAGCGCTATTACTATTGTAAAAAAACAAATGCTGACGAATACTTAATTTTTCATTGTACAATTCTTCTTCAAGCCAACCGGGGTAAAAATGAGCAGTCCGCGCCATTGATTCCAAATTCAAATTCCGGCCAGCAGTTTTTAATGAAAGCGATATTATTTTAGAAGAAACCCATTCACCATTTAACATTAAGAATGGCCCACTGAAACCCGACTCTTCGGAAATTCCAAAGCCAAACCAGGCCCCCTGATCAGAAAAACAAAAGCAATCCCAGTCAGTTGAAGCCTTTGGAGTGTTGACTATGTCTAAAACATCGGTGTAATCCGAGAAATTAAAATCAGAAAATTTATTTTCCTGTTTGCAAGATAAAAGCAAAGCTGTAAGAAATACGATCAATCCTAAATAAATATTTTTCATTGTTATTTTCTCTTTTAGTAAATCCATGCTGTTAACAAGTGTTTCGCTTATTAGTTAAGTTCCTTCTTCATAGAAATAATCAACATTGATATATTTTTTATCCGGTTTATTGGCCGATTATTTTATGGACTTACAAAAATTTCCATCTAACCGCCTGGCATTGTTGTTTAAGTTAGGTGCGCCAATATATACAGACAAACCCAATTCAGCCCAAATTACTCAATAGTAAACCCCTTAAATTTATAATATTGATACAGGTAGCTTTACTTTTGTGTCACCTTAATCATAATAACATCATGAGGGGGAACTGTGGCTGAATACCCGTTTTTAAATACACCTAAATCTTTCTTTTTCCACAAATCGCGAACTTTCATCAGAGCGGCCTTATTCATTCCTATTTCTTCCCACGAAATACCGATTTTGGCAGATTTTTTGCTTCTATTAAATAATACAACAGCCCGGCTACCATCACGTAATTCTTTGGACCAAACTTCCAAATCGCCCAGGTCTTTAACTTTTCGCCCCTGTTTGCCCAAACTGTCCTGATCCACAGCAATCACTTCTTTATTGGTTAAAATATCCCTAATTTCAGGTGTCATCTTCCTAATATCGTTACCGGCAATTAAGGGAGCCGCCAGGACACACCATAAACTAAAATGCGCACGACTTTCGGAAAGCGTCAATCCGCTATTGCCCACTTCCAGCATATCCGGATCGTTCCAATGTCCGGGCCCGGCATATTTGGCTAAGCTGTCTTGTGCATCCAGAATGTGGACAAAGCCCATGCCGCCCCAACTGGCTCGACAATCCCAGCAGTTTAAAATATCTTCTGTGGTACGCCACAAATTGCCGCCAACTTCTTTTCCCCAAAGCCACGGCTTATTGGTTCCCCATTCACAAATACTATAAACAATTGGACGTCCAGTTGCTCGCAACGCCATGCCCATCAAAGCGTATGAGGCCTTAGCATCCTGAGTTCCGTGATAACACCAGTCATACTTCAAATAATCCACGCCCCATTTGGCGTATTGACGCGCATCCTGAAATTCGTAGCCCCGGCTGCCCGGCCTGCCCTGACAGGTTTTTAGTCCTGCATCGGAATAAATACCGAATTTGAGTCCTTTAGAATGAATATAGTCGGCCAGCGCTTTAATTCCAGATGGAAATTTTTCCGGATCGGCTTGAATATTTCCCGCCGAATCTCTGGAAACCTGCCAGCAATCATCAATAATTACGTATTCGTAGCCAGCATCCTTCATACCACTGCTGACCATGGCATCGGCAATTTCCTTAATTAAGTTTTCATTGATGTCACATTTAAAAGTATTCCAGCTATTCCAGCCCATCGGAGGGGTCAAGGCAAGAGTGTCAGGATCATAACTTTGCGCGTTTAAATTGCTAAAACAAAAGATCACAAAGACTAAATCCAACAAACAAAATAAAAAATACTTACGCATCGAATCTTCCTTTTTTACATTATTTGAATTTAAAGTTACCAATTTACAAAGAAACTATTT
>JAGHBR010000116.1 GCA_021160885.1 Caldisericaceae bacterium | reverse complement strand
TTTATTAAAGAGAGGGGGACTTAATGAGTTGAAAATACGTAAGATAGCCTTGGTAAGGGGGTGAGTTAAAAACTAAACCAAAGTGCAAAAATTATTAAAGATTATTCATGTTTTATGATTTTTTCAAAGCTTTCTATTTTATTAGATTCTCAAAACAAGCACTCAGTGTACCCTGAAGCGCCCGATACCATTTACTCTTACACCCTGAGCCCTTAATTCTTAATTAAACTAAATGTCAACTTCCGGTTTTCAAGTCAGGTGCTTCAGTGAGATGAAGATCGTTTTACTCAGCGTTGTGGATGTTTACAGCCTGAACTTTAAAATTAATAGCTGCCAGCAAGGCCTTAAAATTTTGTTGCCAGGCTTTTTCGATGCCTACAGCAGGCAGTTCCAACGTAATGACAGGAATGCCCATCTCCAAACCGGCAAAGGTGCCAAAAGAGCCGGGCGTGGCATAACCAACGTCGCCTTTAACCGGATAGCCGTTGTATTTCGCTATGGTTTCGGCTAATTCTTCAGCCGGCCCATTGAAGTTGTTCATACGCAAATCGGAATGAATGGAAATAATGCGATCCGGTTTGTATTGGTTAATAAGCTGAATGACCAGTTGCGTTTCCTTCTCGGAGGCTGGTTCAATTCCAGGATAATATCTTTTTTTGCTGTACACCGGCGACCAGTCTTCGGTAGGAAAATTGCGGTTAAGGTCCACCCCATTGGCATTGACACGCGTACCGGCTAACATACCATCGGGATTAACAACCGGCACCAGCAAAACAAGAGATTTGGCCAGTTGTGGATTTTTGTACAGCGTGTCAGCTAATTGCAGCGCCAGATGAAAGCCGACCTGCTCGTCACCGTGAAAAGCGCCAAAAATAATGACCGTGTCCTGGCCGCTGCCGACTGAAAGCCCATAAATCGGATTATTTTTTTCTGAATAACCAAGCACTTTCCATGGAAGCGGAGAATCTTTTAAATTTAAATAGGTCTGGTTGGTTTTGGCTTGCAGACGCCATTTCTGGTAATATGGAATAATCACAAAATAAAAGGCGATGAAAAAGATTAAGACAATGACCAGGTAAATCCCTTTAAAATTAACATGCATTAAAAACCTCAGCTTTTTTTTTCTGCAAATTAAATCAGTAGATCATTAAATGCAAAATATTAAACAGAGAAAGTTGAGCAAAAGAAGTTAATTTTTGAAAATTGTTGGATTTTAGAAGGTTGTCTTGATTTAAATCAACAAGCGAGGACAAAAATATCCGAATATTTGATTAAGTTAATAACAAAATTTAAATTGAACAATTCTTTGTTAAACGAGGAGTTCGTAATGCTAAAAAAATTTTTGCTTTTTTTATTTGTGGCTATTTTAGTTTTGTCTTTAAACCTTCCCTTGAAAAAGCTTTTCAATCGCGGTGAAGAAAAAGAAGAAATTTCCGCCAAATTGGTCATGGTTTTAGGTGAAAATGAAGATGAAGAACAACCAACGGATCGGCCGGACCAAGCATTGCTCTACGAAAAAGTCCTTCGTTCAGAAATTGGTAAACCGTTTAGTTACAAAGGCAACTGGAAATTTAAAGCCTATCAGCAGGCGCGGCAAACGTTCTCTTTAAGAAAAGCAACACAACTGAACTGGCAGGAACGAGGTCCGGCCAATGTGGGAGGTCGTACCAGAGCTCTGGTTGTGCATCCGCAAAATGAATCTATCTGGTGGGCCGGGGCGGTTGGCGGCGGTGTCTGGAAAACCGAAGATGCCGGGCAGCATTGGCGTCCGTTAACCGATCACATGCCGGTTATTTCGGTAACTACGCTGGCCATTTGCCAAACCCAACCGGATATTTTGTACGCCGGAACTGGCGAGGGCTTTGGTAATTACGATCGCGTTATTGGTGACGGCATATTTAAAACCCTGGATGGGGGAGAGAATTGGGAACAACTCGCTTCCACTGCCGACAATTACGATTTTCGCTACGTGAATCGTGTGGTTGTCCACCCACAACATCCGGACACCTTACTGGCAGCTACCAATACAGGCGTTTTCCGCAGTTTTGATGGCGGGCAAACCTGGAGTCTGGTGTTGACAGCCGGCAATCGCGTGCAACAGATTGTGGCCAATCCTCTAAACTTTAGCACCCTGTTTGCCGCTGTAAACACCAATGGTATTTACAAATCGGTTGATCTGGGACAAACCTGGAAAAAAGTGAGTACATCGTTTGAGGAACACCGTCGTGTTGAATTAGCCATTGCCCAGAGTGATACAAATTTCATCTACGTTGCCGCTGCCAATTCTTCCGGAGAATTGGCAGGCTTTTATCGTTCTACGAATGCCGGTATTAGCTGGCAAAAATTGGGTAGTTCGCCCAACTGGCTGGGCAATCAGGGCTGGTACGACAATACGCTGATTGTCCATCCATTTAATGAAAATATCATTTTTGTAGGCGGCATCGATCTTTACCAGATCACAGCCTATGACCATTCTATGTCGGCCATTCAGATTAGCAGCTGGTGGGGCGGGAACGGCTTACCCTATGTGCATGCTGATCACCATTGCCTGGTTACCATTCCACATGCTGATAGCACCTTTGCCCTGATCAGTACCAATGATGGAGGTGTTTTTTATTCATCTGACGGCGGCGTTCACTGGGAAGCGCGTAACAATCAATACAATGTTACCCAGTATTATGACGCTGATAAACATCCTCATTTATCGCAATATGTGGGCGGAACGCAGGACAATGGCACTCATGTTTCTCCCATTGATCCAGACAATACAACCGGCTGGAGGCGGGCGATTGGCGGTGATGGCTTCGATTGCGCCTGGGACCGCTTTGATCCTGCCATTGTTTATGGGACGCTTTATGATTCGCGGATTTACAAATCGGTAGATGGCGGCAACAGCTTTATAGGTATCAATAACGGACTGCCGGAAAGCAACATCTTTCATACGCCACTGACCATGGACCCAAATAATCCAGAAAGGTTGTTTACCATTTCCGAATCCAACAAGATTTACAGAACGACGGATGCTGGTTTTACCTGGCATGGTTATTCTGTTGATTTAGGTGGTTACAGTTACGTAAAGATTGCTGTTTCTCCGGTGAATTCCAACATTGTCTGGATTGGTTCTTCTGAAGATCATATTAATGTTTCAACCGATGGCGGTCAAAATTTTCAGACGACTGTTCGACCGGAAAACGCCCCCAATGCCTTTTTAACCGGTATTGCTGTTCATCCTTCCGATTCAGCTCAGGCTCTGGTAACATTTGGCGTGTCGGGCTATGGTAAAATTTTCAGAACAAGAGATTTGGGACAAAGCTGGCAGGACATTACAGCCAATCTGCCGGACGTGCCGGTGCACTGTGCCATCTGGTTACCTTATGACACAACACAAATCTGGATTGGCACGGACATTGGTCTGTTTATTTCAATTGATAATGGTCAAAGCTGGAGTTTTGCTAACGGCAACCTGCCTTCGGTTTCCATTCGTCGTTTAAAAATTGTCGGTAAGGAAATTGTGGCGGCTACGCATGGGCGTGGCATCTGGTCAATTTACGATGAAAATTTGCCGGGAATTGTGGCTCCTGCACGCCCACCTGTGCTTCAAGATTTAACGCCTCCCAATCCGCTGACCAATACGATGAAAATTTATTTCAAAACACGTTTTCAGTATGATTCGGTTCATGTGGATGTAAATGGCGAAGTTCTGGGCACCCTGGGCAAAGTGCCGGCCTATGTCGATACCTTTGCTCTCATTCAGGTTCAACCACCGGATTATCTTGAAATTAAAGTGGTTGGTTATGATGGTAAAGAACCTTATGTTTCTGATCAGGACGAGCTGTTTATTTATGAATCTGCTGAGCAAGCCGAATTTGATTTTGATTCTGGTTTTAGCGATTTTTATGGCGACTTTTTTATTGAAACGCCCTCAGGATTTGCCAACAGTGGATTACAAACCGAACATCCTTATTTTAATCAACGTGATTACGTAGCGGTATTGGGAACGCCGATCGTTATTAAAGAAAAAACGATTTTAAGTTACAAAGACATTGCCATCGTAGAACCGGGCGAAAAAGGCTACTATTATCCGGACTACCGAATGTGGGATTATGTGACAGTAGAAGCTTCGCTGGATGGAGAAAACTGGCAAATCATCGTTACACCTTATGATTGCCGTTTTGATGTAAGCTGGCAAAATAGTTATGATAGCAGCAATGACCCGGCTCCCATACAGTTTAAAGAACATCAGGTAAATCTGTCTGAGATTTTTCAACAAGGTGAAATTGTGTACATTCGTTTTCGATTACACGCGGATGAGTACCAGACCGGCTGGGGATGGATTATTGATGATTTTGCCGTAAAGCCTGTAACCGAAACGGCGCTTGCTAATGCTTCGCCTCCGGCAAAGTTTGAACTGTTTGATAACTATCCCAACCCCTTCAATCCGCAAACAACCATTTCGTTTACACTGGATCGTACCGGCGCGGTTTCACTGAAAATTTACAATAGCGCGGGGCAGCTGGTGCGTACTTTGATTAACCAGCAAAAACTTTTTAAAGGGAATTTGTACCAGTACCGCTGGCTCGGTCGTAATGACCAGGGCAATCCGGTTGCTTCCGGGGTTTATTTTTACCGGTTGAAAACAGAAAATCATTCGGTGATTAAAAAAATGGTTCTAATGCGCTAACCGGATTGTAGGGGTAAAGTAAAAAGTATGAACTGAATGTACCCGATAATTTTAAAAAGTTTTGCCATAATTACAGCTCATTAATATTGGGCGGGAAATTACAATGGCTTTGTACTGGAAATTTAGTTTTTATTTACATTCGTCTCTGGCGTTACTTGAGATGTGTTTTCGTTTAATTGGTGGGATAAAGTACGTTTGTCCTTGACGGGAATTATTTAATGGTAAATATATTTATTTTTTTAAACCTAACAAGATGAGGGCAAAAGGTTTAGTATAAAAATAACCACCATAAATACTCAGTTTTTTGTTCCGCTTTTGCTTCTTTAACTTGTGTTTAGTATAAAAATAACCACCATAAATACTTTAATTAAAGATCATTATGATGGTTTTGAAAAAGTATTTTGCCATTTTTGTACATGATTTAAATTGTATGGTACTAAAAACTTTTAAGGACATTCAGTTTATCAAATAATTACTTTTTTTTCTTTGCAATTTTTTGTACATTATTAATAATAAAAATCTCCGATCCTGTCGGTCCCTCTGGGAGCGGCAGGGCGCTGGGGTAACAGGGCAACCGGTTACCCTGCCCGATGGATGAACATTCATCCTGAATTGGCAAAGGAGATAATGTAAAATCGTTAAGCATTCCATTTGTATTTTACGTTATTAGCCTTTTGCCAATTTAGCAAAAGGCTTTTTTAGTTTTGGGAAGAAATGTGAACGAAAAAATGGTCTATCGCGGGGGATTATGCCTATAGATGTGAGACGCTATTCTAACTGTTTTGGACGTTATCATTTTTACCAGGGGACATTATTTTTCCCCCCATGTGAGGGTACGGTACAGATGATGAGAACAGTTGCTGCTATTTTGAAAGTTTTCTCCGTGGGCACTGTAATTGCATGGACTTTTATGGCCATTGTTCTGGAAGTGTTATTTAGTTTGCCGGGGCAATATCTTTTTAGCTACGTACTTACGGGGGATTTGGCTTCAATATTAAATGGTAAATCCGTTAATTTTGTAGGGCATTGTATTCGGGGTCAACATCTACAAAATTTGTCTGGTTTCCTTTACAAGATTGGCCGAATTGCAACTAATTCCTGCCCGACAGTTTTTGTGGAATGTTATCCTTTATGCAGAGATCTATGCTTTATTGGGTACTACGGCAGGATGGATTTGATTTTTGTGGGGCCTATTATAGGTGTATCCATGGCGGTGGAGTCGGAAGTAAAGGCCTTCAGACAAAACGATTTTTTCATACGCACTTATTGGCTTTGCACGGCTTATTGCACGCATTTTATGTTACATGGAAAAAGAAATTCCTGGATCGTAATCATTTAGAAACAGCACTATTGCTGTTTCTAATTGGGTTTAATAAACATTTGGAGATTAACAATGTTAGCAAGAGATTTGTTGCTATCAATTATGTTCTTCATTACCTGGCTGTTTTTCGTCCAATTGGGCAGAGCGGCTGATTCGACTTTAAAAGATTCGCTAACCACATATTGGCTTAATGAAATTGTGGTCGAAGGAGAAAAACTCGATTTAATGCACAGTGTGCCCAAACAAAAAGTTGATTATCGTACCATTCAAGCCATTGCGCCCACCAAAGCCACGCAGGCCCTGGCGCTTGTACCCGGTATCTATTTTAGCCGTTCGACTAAAAATGAAACAACCTTTCGCCTGCGAGGCTTTGAGCAACGTCAGGTAAGCATCTTTCTGGACGGAATACCTATCTCTGTACCTTTTAACGGGTTGGTTGATTTGGCCCAATTTGCCGGAGACAATATTGAAGAAATTCGGGTTTCCGGGAATGTTTCATCTGTATTATACGGCATTAACACTCTGGGGGGCTCGGTTAACATCTTAACCGGATTCGGGCGGTCACAAGGCCGCTTGCGCTTGCGCAGCGAGTTAGGTGATTACGGCAGATTTTATACATCATTAAAATTTCGAGGTTGCCGCAACCGCTTGCAATATTTTACCTGGGCAAATTTTAGCCGTTCCCCTGATTTTCGTCTTGCGCATAATCCCGATTACATGCCCAATGAGGATGGTGGCCGCCGTGACCACTCTTCTTTCCTGAAAATGAGTGGAGGATTTAAACTTAAATATTCGATTTCTTCCCGACATCAGATTGGGCTGCAAACAAACGTGATTAGCAATCGTTTTGACATTCCACCTAATGCTCTCATGTCGCGTCCACGTTACTGGAAATTCACCCGCTGGCAACGTCAACTTTTTAGCATAAACAGCCAGCACCATCTGGGCAACCGAATGCTCGTGCGCAGCATCTGGTTTGTCGATCGCTATGCAAATACCTTAAAGTCTTATGATGATGCTACCTATAGCACACAAACCAAACGCTACGCATTTACTTCTATTTACGACGACTATTCTGTAGGATTTAATATTTATCCGGAATTTCAATGGCTCCCGTTAGGGCTTACTTCAGGCCTGTTGGCTTTTAAACAAGACGTGCATCGACAAAGATCCCCGGAAACATCATTCGATATTTACGCGACCCGTCTCTTCACGGTTGGGTTGCAACAAAACTGGAATATCTCGTCGCACTGGTTTGCCCAACTTGGAGCTGATTGGAATTATCTAAAGCCCGTTAAATCGGAGCACCCTCCATTACGCGAGCCGATTTCTTTGTTAAATGCTCAAATTTTACTCAACACACATGTGGGCTCCAATTGGATTCTTTACTTTACAACCGGTAAAAAGAGCCGCTTTCCTACTTTAAAGGAATTGTATTCCGAGTATCTGGGGCGTTCTATCGCCAACCCAAATCTAAAACCGGAGCATTCGTTCAATAACGAGATTGGGCTGGAATGGCGCACCTCTCAGAATTCTTTGCACACGGCACTGTTTTACAATGCGCTTAAAGATTTGATTGCTTCCTACTATATCCCAACCGAAAACGGAAGTTCCCTGTCGCAAATGCAAAATATCGGCAAATCAATTTTATGCGGTTTTGAAATCGGATTTCGCCATTCTGATCCCAAAACCTATTTGATGATAAACTATTTATTTCTTTCTGCAAGAAACATCTCGCGCAATAGAAGTTCGTCTCATCTTGAGTATCGGCCGAAACACACCGTGCGCATTTTAGCCGAATACATACCAGGGAAGATTGTTCCTGGATGTGAGCTGCAATGGGTAGCAAATCAATATTACCAAAATCCAGATACCAGGTCTTGGGAAAAATTAAATGATTACTCTTTGTTAAGCTTTTTCTGCCATTTCCGATTTACGAACCATTATCAAGCTTACTTGCGCCTGAACAACGCGCTTGATGCTTTTTACTACAGCGAATTTGGCGTGCCCATGCCCGGTCGTGAGCTGGTGATTGGAATTCAAGTACAATTATAAATTTTCTGGGCTACAGAAGGTTGCAAACGATAAAGGGGATAAAAACGCGGAGTTAATTTCTTTTTTGTCGAACTTAGCGACTGAGTTTTAGTGTGAGAAAGTGGCGTGCTGTCAGATTTGTTAGACCGACCGGATAGTAAAGCGACGAGAAAATGGGGCGTGCAAGCAGCAGCGTTTCATGGCCCTAAAAGGGCTGCATCGGAATGGAGAAAGTAGGTGTTCAGGCCGGAGATATTTCACTAAGCGTAAAATGATGACGCAAACTAAAACGTTTCGATATTTCTGTATTGGAAGCCTATGTCCTGCTGCACGATTTGTAGAAGAATCGTAACAAAGCAATTATTAAAAATCAAGTGAACGTAAATGAAGCTGGAGGGGAAACAATGAAAGAGTGCATCGGATTAATTGCCGATTTAATCGATGGCGCTGACAAAGAGACCGCCCATCAATTGGCGAAAATGGGCACGGTCGTGCTTTCAATAGGTTAGACACGAAAATATATGTTCAAGTGGCAATGAACGAATCGACTATTTTAATACCTTGAGCTAAGTTTTTGCCATGGCTGCAGAAATTCGCAAACACTACTCAAAGTTGTACCTGTTAATCAACAAGGCCATTTTTTTGAATAGACACGCCATTTAATCAAATAAGGCTCAGAATTAATCTTTGTCGTGAACAACTGGTGTGTTTTTTACTTGCTTATCCTGTTGCTTGGTTTGTTGGTCAATTATAGCCATTAAATTCTGCATGAAATTGTGGTATTTAGCCCTGCGTACAGGTGTGCCGGCAAAAAACGAATTGAATTCATCTTCTTTCAATTGAGCTAAAAAGTCCAGAGGCGGATTAACCATTTTTTGATCTTTGGGATTAAAGCGTGGTTCATGGGTTTTTTTAGCAAAACGATTCCAGGGACAAACATCCTGACAAATGTCGCAACCAAAAACCCAGTTTTCTAACTTGTCTTTTAAAGTGGTGGGGAGCTCGGTGCCGCGGTACTCAATGGTCAGGTAAGAAATGCATTTTGTGGGATCAAGGACATAAGGTTCCAAGGCATTAGTCGGGCAGGCTGTTACACAGGCATCACAATTTCCGCAATAGTCCTGCGTCGGATGGTCGTAAACCAGCTCTTGATTAATTGCTAAGCCTCCTAAAAAGAGCCAGGAGCCCAGGTCACGTGTTAAGAGATTGGTATTCTTTCCCTGCCAGCCCAGGCCGGCTTGCACAGCCCACTGTTTTTCCATGACCGGCGCGGAATCAACAAACGCCCGGCCCCGGATGGTAGGATCTATTGACTGCAACTTTTCCAGAAAGCGTTTCAACATCTTTTTCAAGATTTTGTGATAGTCGCTACCCCAGGCATAACGGCTGATTTTGGCAGTTTGTGGTATTGTTTTGATTGGATGAGGTGTGTAGTAATTTAAAGCAACCATAATTACAGAGCGAGCTTCCGGAAAAAATTGGCGCAGGTCTTTTCGTATTTCTTTGTGTTTTTCCATCCAGGTCATGGTACCATGTTTGCCATTAGCCAGCCACTTTTCTAGGAACTCAGCTTTTGGCGCCAGGCCGGCTCTGGCAATGCCGATTTTGTCAAAACCGATCTGGTAACCAATCTCTTTAAACAATTGGGATTTTTGTTTAATTTCCATTCTGTTTTTAAATTTTGAATTCATTACTCTAAAAATAATCAATAAAGTCTTTAATTAAAAATTTTAGCTTACACTCTACCTGTTTTTTGAGCAAAATTGGATTGCATCCATTGTGAATTTCTGATAAGTTTCTTTGGAAGAGGAAAATGAAATGAAACGAAGTTTTTATTTAAAATTAATTTTTGTGGGATTACTGATTTTGAATTTGTTAAACTGGCTTGCGCCGATTCTGGCCGGTAGTTCAAATAGGGGGTTGCAGTGGATGGCCGCTGGCATCTATTTTTTACTGGATCCTGCCTGCCACCAGCAGCCTGATCGTTCCTTTTTTATTAATGGCCTGCCCATGGCGCTCTGTGTACGTTGCACGTTTATTTATTTAGGCATGCTCATCGGTTTACTCCTTCTTATGATAAAAAAGCAATTCCGCGTGCCTGAGTTTATTTTTATTCCATTTTTGATTTTCCTTTTGCTGGAAGTTGGTACAGAATCCGTCGGAGTCTATTCTAATTATAAGCTACTGCGTAGCATCAGCGGCCTGACTTCCGGAATTTTATTAATCCTGTTTTTACTAAGCACAGTGCCTGAACGCGTTTTCAAGAGAGGAAAACAATGACCAAACAAGATACCTATTTTGCCATTTTTCTCGGTGCATTGACTGCTGCTGTTACGGACAGCATTCCGCTTTTTAATCTGGTAAACTGTTTTTGTTGCCTGGGCATTATTTCAGGCGGAATTATTCCTATCTGGTTATTGAGTAAAAGGCTGGAAGACAGGGCATTTTTCAGCGCCCCTGAAGTTGTGCATATTGGCATTTCGGCAGGCTTAATCGGGGCGATTCTGGCCTTTGTTTTTCAGTATATCGTTTTTCAGATCTACGGCAACTGGCAGGTGCAGTGGCTAACTCAGGCGCTGGAAAGCATGGAAGAACTCCCGCCATTGTGGGAAGATTTATACAATGAAATGCAAAAACCCGAATACCAGGGATTTGCGGGAGCCGCTATCTTAATCCGAAATTTGATCATGTTCCCTTTGCTGACTCTGCTGGGCAGCTTTTTAATGAACAAATTTTTGATTCGCAGGGCTGGTCAGAACTGATTACCGGCTGAAAATGCGGATCGGTGCAGAAAAATTTTATCATTAATTTTTAGTAACGGGCAACAAAGAAATAAATTTACCCTTTGCTGCTGTACTCAGCTTCCAATTGTTCGTTGCGGGCAGCCAATTGTAAAGCTTCGATCAGCTCGTCCAGCTCGCCTTCCATAATACGATCGAGTTTATAGAGCGTTAAGTTAATACGATGATCGGTAACCCGACCCTGAGGAAAATTGTAAGTACGGATTTTGGCGCTGCGGTCGCCGCTGCCCACCATGGATTTGCGTTGCGCATCGATGGCGGAACGTTGTTCCTGCATGGCCATGTCTAACAGGCGGGAGCGCAACACTTTTAGAGCTTTGGCTTTGTTTTTGTGTTGTGATTTTTCATCCTGGCAGGTTACAACCAGGCCGGTAGGCAAGTGGGTAATTCGTACGGCAGAATCTGTTGTGTTAACACTCTGTCCGCCTGGTCCGCTGGAACGGAAAACGTCAATACGCAATTCGTTAGGATCAATTTCCACGTCCACATCTTCGGCTTCTGGTAAAACGGCCACTGAAGCGGCGGAAGTGTGCACGCGGCCCTGGGTTTCAGTTTCCGGAACCCGCTGCACGCGGTGAACGCCGCTTTCATATTTTAAGGTTCCGTAAGCATCGGGGCCTTCTACCATGAAAATGATCTCTTTAAAACCGCCGCGCTCCGAAGGCGTCGAACTCATCACATCGATCTTGAAGCCGTGATCTTCACAAAAACGCGTGTACATGCGGTACAAATCGCCAGCAAAGATGGCAGCTTCATCGCCACCGGTACCGGCGCGAATTTCAACAATAGCGTTTTTATGATCATCAGGGTCTTTGGGTATTAGCAACAGTTTTAGTTTTTCTTCGTATTCTTCGATTTTTTTTTCTAATTCTTGATTTTCTTCTTTGGCCAATTCTATCAATTCCGAGTCGTTGTCTTCTTCCAAAATGGCTTTATTTTCTTCAAAGGCCTGCAAGGCTTCCAGATAAGGAGTGCCAACTTCCAGAATTTTACTTAATTCACTATGTTCTCTGGAAAGCTGTTTGTAACGGTTTTGATCATTAAAAACATTGGGATCGGAGAGCTCTTTGTTCAGTTCTTCCAGTCGCTTTTGCAAACTAAGAATTTTTTCTTTCATAATAACTCCTATGCCGAAACTGCAATGACCTGAGACTGAATGACCGGCTCATCAACCAGCTCATCGCCAAACTCTTCTCCGAGAGCTGTTTTTAAAGCCACAATGGCCACTTCCAATTGTTGGTTATCTGGCGGTTGCGTTGTAATGCGTTGTAACCACAAGCCGGGAGCAATTAAGGCGCGTACCAGAGGATTTTCGATATTATTGGCTGAGGCTTTTAAACCTTCGTAACTAATTCCGCCAACCACTGGGATTAGTGGAAGATGAACAGCCAGCCGAATTAAAAGCGACATCTGGCCGGTGGTCAACATTACAATGGTGTCCACCAGAGCAAAAAACAGTAAACTGATCAGCATGACAATAACCAAAAAACTGGTACCACAGCGTGGATGGTAGGTGGAAAATTTCTGGACGTTTTCGGGAGAAAGCAGCACTTTGTTTTCGAAAGCAAAAACTGTTTTGTGTTCCGCGCCGTGATATTCGAATAAGCGATGAACATCTTTCATGAAGGAGATGCCCCAGACGTAGAGTAAAAAGAAAGCAATGCGGAATAGACCGGCTACTAAATTAAAGGTTAAGGCCTGCCTTTCAATGTTAAAAATTTCAGTGGTCAAATAGAGCGGCAACACAAAGAAAAAAGCTACACCAATGGCCAGAGCGCTTACCAGAGAGAGAACAGCGCCTGTGGTGGACATGCCTTTTTTCTTCTTTTTCTTTTTGGCCTTTTCAGGATTTTTCTTAGCCTCTTCGGCTTCTGCGTCTTCCATGGCTTTGTCTGCTGACCATTGCAGGGTTTTAATACCCATAATCATGACCTCAATTAGGGTGATAGCACCCCGCAAAATGGGAATGTTCAAGGTCTTGTGTTTTTGAATCAACGATTGAAACTCATCGACTCTTACCTCGATGGCGCCATTGGCTCGTCGAACCGCCGTGGCAATTCTTTTGGGCGAGCGCATCATTACGCCTTCAATAACAGCCTGCCCGCCAACGGGCATTATTTTTTCTTCATTTTGATTAGCCATAAATTCCTCGGGTTAATTAAATAAAAAAACGGAATGATCTGGGAACCCATTTCATTCCGTTTTTAAACAATAAGGAAAAACAATCTGAAATTATTTAAGATTGTACTTTTTCATAAATTTTTCAACACGACCGGCAGAGTCAACCAGCTTTTGTTTGCCTGTAAAAAATGGGTGACAGGCTGAGCAGATTTCAACTTTTAAATCGCCGATGGTCGAACGCGTTTGAAATGTGTTCCCACAAGCACAACTTACAGTGCCCAATTTATATTCGGGATGAATACCTTTTTTCACAACAAACCTCCTTAGTACTAATTTCGAACCTTCAAATTTAAACTAAAATGAAGGCAAATGCAAAGAATTTTTAAGTATTCATCATTCTCAAAAATTCACGGTTGTTTTTGGTTTCAGACATTTTTTCCAGTAAGAATTCCATGGCTTCAATTGGGTTCATCTCGTTCAGTAGTTTGCGCAAAATCCAGACACGGGCCAATTCTTCACGGCTGAGCAGCAATTCTTCTTTTCGCGTACCGGAACGATTGATGTCGATTGATGGAAAGATACGACGATCGGTCAGACGACGATCGAGCATTAATTCCATATTACCGGTACCTTTAAATTCTTCAAAAATAACTTCGTCCATTCTGGAACCCGTGTCAACCAGCGCTGTGGCAATAATGGTTAAGCTGCCGCCTTCTTCAATGTTACGGGCAGAACCAAAAAAGCGTTTTGGTTTTTGCAAGGCATTAGAATCAATACCACCGGAAAGAATTTTGCCACTGTGTGGCACAACGGTGTTATGAGCACGTGCCAGACGTGTTAAACTATCTAATAAAATTACGACATCGCGCTTGTATTCTACCAATCGTTTGGCTTTTTCCAGTACCATGTCAGCTACCTGCACATGGCGTTCGGCCGGTTCATCAAAAGTCGAACTAATCACTTCGGCATCCACCGAACGTTCCATGTCGGTAACTTCTTCAGGACGTTCGTCGATTAATAGCACCATCAAAACAATTTCCGGGTGATTTTTAGTGATGGCATTGGCGATTTTTTGTAGTAAGATGGTTTTACCGGTTCTGGGCTGAGCCACAATCAAACCACGCTGTCCTTTTCCGATAGGAGTTAGCAAATTCATGATGCGCATGGAATAATCTTTGCTGGTAGTTTCCAGATTGATGCGTTCCATGGGGTAGAGCGGAGTTAAGTTTTCAAATAAATTCCGCTCGCGTGCTTTCTCAGGACTTTCATCATTTACGGCTTCTACCCTGAGCAGAGCAAAAAAGCGCTCATTATCTTTAGGCGGACGAATTTGTCCGGTAATGGTGTCACCCGTGCGCAAACCAAAACGTTTAATCTGAGAAGGCGAAACATAAATGTCATCAGGACCGGGCAAATAAGAATAATCGGACGAACGCAAAAAGCCGTAACCATCTGGTAAAATTTCCAAAACGCCCTTGGAAAAGATTAAACCTTCCTGAGCTGTCTGTTCTTCGAGAATACGAAAAATCAATTCAGATTTTTTTAAACCTGAAATACCGGTAATGTTCATATCCTGAGCAATTTTTGTCAGCTCAGTAATTTTTTTCTTTTTCAGTTCTTCAATATCTAACATAGTTCAACCTCATTAATTATGTTTGTTTGTTAGTTTTATTTCAATATGTTTAAGACCAAGAAATTTAACTTAATTTTTTTCCAGGTATGCTT
>JAGHBR010000529.1 GCA_021160885.1 Caldisericaceae bacterium | reverse complement strand
GTACTTTTTGGCCAGTTCATGTGTGGGATGCGATGGCAAGCCGGGGTACCAGACCCAGCTGACTTTGGGGTGCTGTTCAAGCCATTGGGCCAGTTCAAGTGCGTTCTGGCAATGGCGTTCAACGCGCAGCGACAGTGTTTCCAGGCCCTGCAAAAAAAGAAAGGCGTTAAACGGACTAAGGGCAGGGCCAAAATCGCGCAAACCTTCTAAGCGGGCACGAATGATAAAGGCAATGTTACCGAACGGGCTGTTGGCGCCAAAGGTTTCCCAGAAATTCAGACCATGGTAACCGGGATTGGGCTCGGTGAAAATGGGGAATTTACCGTTACCCCAATCAAAACGACCGCTGTCAACCACCACGCCGCCAATAGAAGTACCATGTCCGCCAATCCACTTGGTAGCTGAGGCGGTGATAATGTCAGCGCCGTAATCGAAGGGGCGAACCAGGTAACCAGCCGCACCAAAGGTATTGTCCACAATCAGGGGTATGTTGTGGGCGTGGGCCAGCTGAGCAATGGCCTCAAAATCAGGCACATTCAGCCGTGGATTACTCAAACTTTCGATGTAAATGGCCTTTGTTTTGTCGTCGATTTGTTGTTCGTAATCTTCTATTTTGTCGCTGGTTACAAAGCGAACATCAATCCCCAGCCGCGGGAAGGCCACTTTAAACTGGTTGTAGGTACCGCCGTACAAATAGCTGTTAGCCACAATATTTTCTCCGGCCTGGGCAATAGTGGCAATGGCAATAAACTGAGCCGCCTGCCCAGAACCTGTGGCCAGAGCCGCAATTCCGCCTTCCAGCGCAGCAATGCGTTTTTCAAACACTTCGGTGGTCGGGTTCATGATGCGTGTGTAGATGTTGCCGAATTCTTTCAGATCGAATAAGGCCGCCGCATGGTCGGCATCTTCAAAAAGATACGACGTGGTCTGATAGATTGGCACCGCTCTGGCGCGCGTCTCTCTATCCGGTTCATGCCCGGCGTGTAGTTGCAACGTTTCGAACCGATATTGGCTACTCATGGCTTTTCCTCCTGTATTCAATAAAGATTTAAATTTTCTGTGAACTCATTACGCCGCATTATCACCCGGGTTCAACAGCTTTTCAGGTAAAAAAAAAGCCTCTTCGGGGTAAGACCTGAAGAGGCTTCAATCTTCATTGAACCCACTTCTTATCTTTCCCCGATCCGGGGCAGGAATTAGCACCTTTTCCCATGGTTCAATGGGAATGGTTGCTAAGGCTTCACAGGGCCTGTTCCCTCCGCCTTTCTGGATAAGAAGCGTTCTGTAATTTTTAATTACAATTGCTTCGTTTATGTTGGGAGGCAATATAAACAACCACCAGATGCCTGTCAAATAAAATTTAAAAAAATGGAATAAAAATAAAAAACCTTTGAAAAAATCAATAAGAATATCATTCCAGCGCAGGCGGGAATCTCTATGTTATTGTAAATATTAGATTCCGCATCAAGTGCGGAATGACAGGTTTGGAGAATCCCCGATTTTTCAAAGGTTTCAATAAATAATTTTAGCTTGCAGGCTGAATGGAAAGCGATTGGGGAAATTCAGCAATGCGCAATCCGAAACCTGCCTGATGCGCTGTTAGGTGATTTTAAAATTGAGTGATTCAAATTTGTTCGGAAAATCGAATTTTGTACTTGATGAATTAAAACAACTCCTTAAAGCTGATGATTAATCCATCAAACCTGGTACCATAAAGAGGGTGCGACCGGTCTGTGCTGGAATATTTACTGGTAGCGTACTGAATTATGATTTTACTTACGATTTCTTTTAAAAGGTCATTTTGAATTGTGTTTTGTAGCGCTTTCCCCAGACCCTGGCTGCTGATCATGAAGCCGCTTGTTTTAATGTATGGATCCCAGCCTTGCCCGCGAAAATATCCGTAGCTGTATTCAAAAGATTCAAAAACTTTTATCCGATATCCCTGAAAAATGACGACATCATCATTAAATTTACCGGAAATGAGATGGTCAAATAGATTAATCCGTCCAGGAAATCCTTCATAATCCCAGCTACCGTCCGGATGATGTGCAACTAAAATGTCCTGGGCCTGGGAAGACCAATCTGCTTTCAGCAGTTGTAATTTAACACCATGAATATGGCCAGTTATATTAGCTGAAAGGCCATAGCCTAAGGTAGCCAGGCGTGGGAAGGGGCTTTGCTTTCTGGAATCAATGTAGCGAATACTATCACCGACATTCTGCAGGGCAAAGCCAGCCGAAAGGTCTACAGATGTTTGAAGGTCTTCAAAAACGAATAGCTGCTTAATTTGCGGTGGAGTAAAAAAATCCGGCAGCGGCACGGTCATTAAAAAGCCGTAATCATAGACGGTGGCTTTACTTTCGCCAGGTCTTTTTTCGAAACCAACTGAGACCGGTGCCAGATTGGAAGTAATGTTTTTAAAGGCAAAGCCAAAATTAAACTTTACCTTCCAGTCAATGCCAATTCCCAGACCAAATTGCTGATATTTTTCCCATGATTCAAACACGCCCAATTCTTTGCCGGTCTCATCAGTCCAGATATTTTTACCCAGACCAACTTTGGAATCAATGAAACCAATACCAATATGAAGCGGCAGGTTGGGAATAAGTTTATTTGTTGAGTAACCAAAATTCATGGCCTTACTTTTAAAGTAACGGTCGGAAAAATCAAAATGCGGCAACCAGTCAGCCTTACGGATATAGAACGAGGTGGAAAAATTATATGTTCTGGCGAACTGACCTAATTGTGCCGGGTTAAAGAACATACCAAAGGGATTAGAAGTGGGCAAGCCGCTAAATGCGCCGGCCATAGCGTTTAACTGTGACGAGGGATTAATACGAACAAAGGGAACGGCAACCCCACCTTGGGCTAACAAAGATGACGGTAAAAAAATGAGAATTAAAATGATCAGTACCTTCATGTGGAATTCCTTTATAATTGATCCAAAAAAGATGTTGTAATTTTTCTTCATGTTTATAATTTTCCTTTAAAAGAGGC
>JAGHBR010000145.1 GCA_021160885.1 Caldisericaceae bacterium | reverse complement strand
TCTGTATAAAGTTGTTTTAATTGTTCAAGTCGTTTTTCGGCCTCGTTCAGCTCTTGTTGCTTTTGCGAAATTTTCTTTTGTACTAAATCAATTTCCTGCTCCAAAATACCTTTACTGCGCATAATTAAAGCCATTTCCTGGTCAAGCAATTGAATCTGCAATTCCAGATCAGCCTCTTTACGCTTAGTAGCCAATATCTTCTGGCGTAATTCTTCAATTTGCCGGTCTAACTTTTTTAACAAGCTGCGATTCTGATTCAAATTTTTTTCTATGCCAAATTGGGCAAAAAGAACATTGTTGGTCATTAAAAGAAAGAGCAAAACAAAAGACAATCTGTTCAACTTCACAAAGGCTCTCCTGGTATTTTTGTTAAAAGTAGTAGCCAACCGCAACGGCATTACTGGCTCCTAAATTGGGGTGGATTTCGAGCGCATAACTTATTGTAACGAATTTTCTTTTAAAAATTATTCCAAAAGAAAAAGAGTGAATCTGTTGCCGAAAACCAGCCAAAACGTTAAACATTTTATTGAGCTGATAACTAAGCCCAGCCCGATAATCGAAATCGTACCGGTCATCCTTAAATAAATCAACTGTTAGTCTGGCGCCAGGAAAGACTTCAATCTGTACGCCCTGAATAAAATAGACTGGAATATCTTTGCTCTGGTTTGTTAATTTCGGTTCATTAAAATTTCCGAACACGCTGGCCAGATTCAACCACGAAAGAATACGCAAATGTAAGGCTGCTGTCAAGCCATAGCTGTAATAATGTCCATAATTTTTAATTTGCAAAAAATAGTTACGGAATAAAAAACCGAAACTCAATCGTTCGAAAATTGTAAAAGATACGGCTAAAGCAGCTTGTTGTTCTTTGTAATTTTGGTCACCGAACTGCCTGACAAAAACACCAAAAGGAAGTCTTTTTAAACGTGTACTAAAGCTTAATCCGAATTCATTTAGTTGTGAAATGTTGTAAAAATTTCGATATTGCAAATTAAGTTCGCTTTGGGAACCAAAAGCTAACAAGGCAGGGTTGACGTTAAAAAAAGGTGCCTGAGTACTGGCAATTCCGGAACTACCAAGCGCCAGATAAGCAGGGGGTAACCTGCCCGGTTCAAAAGAAGCGCGAACCGCCTGGTGAAGCAGAAACAAAAGAAAAACAATAGTTAACACAATGGGTACGCGCATTGTAATTTGCTCCATTGATTTATGGAAATTTACTTGGTTTGTGGTTAAAGTCAAAATGAAAATTTCATGACCAGGGGATTTGAATGAAAAGAATTTATTTAGATAATGCAGCCACGACACCTTTAAGCCCTGAATCAGCGCGGGTTATGCATGAGTGGGAGTTAAACCATTTTGGCAATCCCAGTAGCGCCCATCATTTTGGCCAGATAGCCCGCGCCCGGTTGGAAGAAGCACGTGACGTTGTTGCCGAATTTCTTGGTGCGCCTTCAAAAAATCTGTTTTTTACCAGTGGTGCAACCGAAGGCAATAACTGGATTTTAAAGAGTGTCGCCCACAAATTCAAAAATAAACGTCTGCTGGTTTCTCAGCTTGAACATCCTTCTGTTTTTAAAACGGCCAATTATTTGAAGGCCAATGACTATCAGGTAGATTTCATCGAACCCGATGAAAAAGGACTGATTACAGTTGAACAAATAAAAAAAGTGTTACAACCAGAAACGGCGTTAATTTCTGTAATGTACGTAAACAATGAAACCGGTATCATCAACCCGGTTAAAGAAATCGGCCGCTTTTGTGCTGAACGTGGAATCAAATTCCATTGCGATGCCGTACAGGCCTTTGGCAAACTTAAATTTACAGCTGAGGAAATTTATGCAGATTATCTGACGATTTCTGCTCATAAAATTCATGGGCCCAAAGGAGTCGGGGCTGTTTATTTAAAAGAACCAGCGCTGCTTGAACCTTATCTTCATGGAGGAGAACAGGAGGCCGGTAAACGGGCCGGTACCGAAAGCTTAGCCGGCATTATTGGCTTTGCCGAAGCGTTAAAACATCAGAGCGTGCAATCATTTGGCTCAAAGAAGGTAAAGCAGTTGCAAGCGTTTTTCGAAAGTAAAATTAAAGATTACTTTCCTCAGGCTGTTATTGTCGGAGAAAGTGTAGACCGTTCGCCTTCTATCAGCCAAATTGCTTTTCCGGGACAAGACAATCAACGTTTATTAATGTTGTTAGATTTAAATGGTGTGGCCGTTTCGGTAGGCTCGGCCTGCAGCTCTGGTAGTTTAAAACCCTCGCGTGTTTTGCAAAAAATGCATTTACCAGAACATGTAGTAAACAGTGCCATTCGCTTTAGTTATTCCTCTTTAACTGAAATTTTGGAACTGCAAAAAACGTTAGAAATACTAAAAAAATTGATTAATTGATATTGGTCACTGACAATTAGCCGATTTTTATTAACCTTTGTGCTCATTACAAACCAATTTAGGAGGAGTTATGAGGGTATTTAAGCTAATTGCCACTGTTCTTATCTTAGGCCTGCTGCTGGCAGCCTGCTCCAGTGACAAAAAGGACAATGGTACCAACCAACAGGAGCAACCACCCGAGGGGATAACTATTGATCCAGTGCAGCTGCCTGCCGGCATGACACAGTCATCGGATCAATATGCTCAAACAGTGGTCTCGTATATTAATTTGATCAACATGTTTCAATACTGGACGGGTAGTTTAGTGCCTCCAGGTCAAGTAGGGAAAGTTGGTCTGGT
>JAGHBR010000173.1 GCA_021160885.1 Caldisericaceae bacterium | reverse complement strand
GTCCAGGTCTCTTCAACCGAAAGTTTAACCGGGAAGGTAATATTACCACCAACACGCAAAGAATTGTCCAAGCGCCACATTCCACCCAATTTAAATTCGAAACCCGAATAATCTGTATTCACCAGTTGTTCAAGCTGGTAGTAATTGTAATAAAAGTTTTCGATCAATTGATCATTATTATCGTAAATATTATAGGCATTGGTGCCCTTGGCATCTTCCTGCAGATATTTTAAACGGTAGTCGCTGCCGCCGCCTAAAAAGTTGATGGTGGCCCCTGCTGAAAAGTTGGGAGCCAGATCAATTGCGCCACCAATCGACCACTCAGAAAGGTGACCTTCTTCTTTAATGCTCTGGCTGATATTTAAATCCAGGTCAAAAGGAAGAATCAATCCATCATAGCCTAAATCGTTGTAAATGGAAAAAGCCAGGTCATTGCTGTTTGGATTAAAGCCGGAATATTGCACGACATGATTCAAATCTTTAATACGCTGGTATCCAATAGCTAAAACCAAACTTCCACGACGTACAGGAAATGGGTACACATAGCCAAAGCTCTGGAATTTGGTAAATCCCTGATCAAAGGTTGACTTGTTACCAAGGTAAGTGGCATCCGTTTGCAATTTTAAATGATTTAAGGAACCGTAAATTTGCTGCATTTTTATTTGAGCCAAACCAGCCGGATTCCAGTAAATGGCGGAATAATCGTCTGCCACCCCGGTAAAGGCATTACCCAACGCTGCTGCTTTAACGCCAAAACCCGTTTCATTTTCAACTAAATTGACCGCTTCTTCCACATTCTGCGCCCAGAGACTGACCGTGAAGATGAATATTAAAAAGAAAAACTTACCTTTCATTTTAGACCTTTCCTGATCTTTGATTCCTATTTGCGACGACTACTTGACCGTGATGAACTGCTGCGTGTTGCAGATCTTGATGAACTGCGGGACGAACTACTGCTGGAACGATAACTTCCGGAAGACCTGTTACTACTAGTGCTGCGCGATGGGGTGTTGAACGAGGGACTGTAACCAGAACTCGATCTGGTATTGGAATAGGAGGAATTGGACCGTTTTCTGTTGTTGTTAGTCGAGCGACTTTTAGTTTTTAAATATGAGCGTTTAGTTGCTTTTGGTTGTCGCACTGTGCTCTTTGGTTTTGTAGACCGAATTTTAGTAATAGGATAGTATTTTCGTTCATGCCGGTTTGTACGGCGTATTACTGTTTTCTTGCTTTTTGTGCTGCGGTCTGAAGAACCTTTCCTGATAACTGTTCTGGAAGCAGTCCCTTTACGAATGGTAGTTCTTGAATCGTTCTGCCGAATGGCCACACTACCGGTTGACTTCCGGATGCTGCGTCGTGAATCTGAACTGGAAATTACGCTGCCGCTGGTTCTGGTAGGTAAAAATGCCGAACCACCGACACCGTGGTCGTTACCGGGAGTTTGAGATATTCGTACGCGTTTACTGCCACCGCCCCGTATCAATGAGCCCCCTTTGGCAAAGGGACGCGGGCCGTAAGGTGTTGTGTAAACCGGACCAGTGTTCCAATACCAGTAATCGTAGTAATAATCCCAGTAAAAGGGATCATAAACAATGTAACCCGGATACCAGAGCCATGGATTAACGGGACGAATGGGATAAAAAACGCCCCAATAAGGACGGTAAGGATAGTACCAATCACTCCACAACCACCAGTCGGTGTAAAGACCAAAGTGCATGCCAAAATAAAAGTCGTATGGATCATCGTAAAAATTTTGGACGATCAATGGCGCGCCCTGATCGCTGTAAAGCGTATCACTTGGCGGATAGTAATAATCGTCTTTTTGATACACATCGCGTTCCACCAGAGCCAGCTGGGTGTAACACGAAGTCATCAACAGCATGGCGCCAAGTAAAACGGCAATTATTTTTATGGTTCTCATGTTAACCACCTCATCTTTGATTTTTCAATTAACTTAAGTACAAACTTTATGCCAAACCCAATATATGACGGAACAGCTTGTTATTCAACCTTTTTATTAAACGTTTCAATCAATTTTTTGTTTACCCAATTAACAATTTTTATTTTGTGTTAACAGTGTTAACACTTTTGGCGTTTTCCCTGTGCCCTATCATGGTTATTCTATAAAAACCGCCAAATCTATGTTCAAAAAAAGTAAAACAATAGTGAAGCAATATGGTCTGTTTTTTTGAATCAGTTCAAAATAAAATTTTTTTCATTATCATTAAAAGGATAGGGATTAAAAAAACAGAAATCATTACCCTGTTTTTTGAACTATTAAAATAGACATTAATGAAAACTTTTGTTAATTTACGGCGGTCAAAAAATTTAGAAAGGAGCACTCAAATGGCCTTCGATTTTGATATGATCAAAAATGTTTACGCCCGGCTGCCGGAACGCGTTAAGGCAGCACGAAAAATTTTAAACCGTCCGATGACCCTGGCAGAAAAAATATTATATGCCCATCTTTACGATGGTGAACCGAAAAAGGCTTTTGAAAGAGGAAAAGAGTATGTAAACTTTGCGCCAGATCGCGTAGCCATGCAAGACGCTACAGCACAAATGGCCTTGCTACAATTCATGATGGCCGGCAAAGACAAAGTTGCTGTGCCTTCCAGTGTGCATTGCGACCATTTAATTCAGGCTAAGGTTGGGGCAGAAACGGATTTGAAAAATGCTATAGAAACCAATCGCGAAGTTTATGATTTTCTGGAAACAACATCCAAAAAATATGGCATTGGCTTCTGGAAACCTGGCGCGGGTATTATTCACCAGGTAGTATTAGAGAACTACGCTTTCCCCGGCGGCATGATGATTGGAACCGACTCGCACACGCCCAATGCCGGTGGTTTGGGCATGGTTGCCATTGGTGTGGGCGGCGCAGACGCTGTTGATGTGATGGTTGGCATGCCCTGGGAATTGCTTTTCCCCAAACTAATAGGCATTAAACTAACCGGAAAACTGAGTGGTTGGACTTCGCCCAAAGACGTGATTCTGAAAGTCGCCGGCTTGCTGACCGTTAAAGGGGGTACCGGCTACATTGTGGAATATTTCGGCCCGGGTGCGCAATCCATTTCGGCAACCGGTAAGGCTACCATTTGTAACATGGGCGCAGAAATTGGCGCTACTACTTCGACCTTTGGTTACAATGAAATGATGGCTGAATATCTGCGCATTACCGGACGTGAAGAGGTAGCTGATGCTGCCGATGAGATCAAAGAATATTTAACCGGCGATCCGGAAGTTTACCAGAATCCTGAAAAGTATTTTGACAAAGTGATTGAAATAAACCTGTCCGAGTTGGAACCCCATGTGAACGGGCCATTCTCTCCGGATCGAGCCTGGCCGATTTCTAAATTAGCCAAAGCGGTTGAAGAAAACGGCTGGCCAGAAAAAGTTGAGGTCGGATTGATTGGTTCCTGTACCAACAGTTCTTACGAAGACATTACGCGCGCGGCTTCGGTGGCTCAACAGGCAATCGACAAAAAATTAAATGTGCAGGCGGAATTTACCATTACCCCAGGTTCGGAGCAGGTTCGTTACACCATTGAACGTGATGGTTACATTAATATTTTCAAGAAAATGGGAGGCAAAGTGCTGGCCAATGCCTGTGGCCCTTGTATTGGACAGTGGGATCGTGAAGGTATTGACGAACGCCCTAACACTATTGTTACTTCATTTAACCGTAACTTTGCCAAGCGAAATGACGGCAATCCCAATACCCATGCCTTTGTAACATCTCCCGAATTGGTTACGGCTCTGGCTATTTCAGGTAATTTAAAATTTAATCCTTTAACTGACACGCTGGTTAATAATGAAGGAAAAGAAGTAAAATTAGATGAACCCAAAGGAATGCTTTATCCACCAAATGGATTTGAAGTAAAAGATCGCGGTTTTGAGCCACCAGTTGAAGATGGTGGTAAAATTGAGATCAAAGTTGATCCCAATTCGGAACGTTTGCAGTTGTTGAAGCCGTTTGATCCGTGGGACGGTAAGAATATTACCGACATGCGTGTTTTGATTAAAGCGAAAGGCAAGTGTACTACGGATCATATTTCACCGGCTGGTCCCTGGCTGCGTTTCCGCGGTCACATAGACAACATTTCCAATAATTTGTTGATTGGTGCGGTAAATGCCTTTAATGGTAAAACAAATTCGGCTAAAAATCAGTTAACCGGCAAATACGAACCCGTTCCTCAGGTAGCTCGCGCTTACAAAGCCAAAGGAATCCCATCCATTATTGTGGGCGATGAAAACTACGGCGAGGGTTCTTCGCGCGAACACGCGGCCATGGAACCGAGACACATGGGCGTGCGTGTGGTACTGGTAAAATCGTTTGCCCGTATTCACGAAACCAATCTGAAAAAACAAGGTATTTTGGCCCTAACCTTTGCTAATCCCGCAGATTACGATAAAATTCAGGAAGACGATGTGATTGACACGGTTGATTTGCCTGATTTTGCACCGGGCAAACCATTGACGCTAGTGGCGCATCATGCCGACGGAAGCAAGGACGAGATTAAAGCTAACCATTCTTACAATGAACATCAGATTGAATGGTTCAAAGCCGGTTCCGCACTGAATTTGATTCGGGCAAAGTCACAACGGAATTAGAATAAACCGTGGTTTGAAAAAGCCGCTTCGTTTTGGAGCGGCTTTTTTTAATCTTGCCTCTATCAGGACCTAACAATTTAAAATGCTTTAATTTTGAATTTTGAATGGGTTTATTGATTGATAACATATTAGCATTCGTCTGTAACTAATCCGGGGAGCCGAACTGCACTTCAAATTTTAAATTTTTAAACTTGAGGTAGATATCAAGTTTCTGCCAAACAAATAATAATATTGGCATACTTTAAAACGGCTCCATGGCTAAAATATGATGATATAGTTTTGAATCAATTTATTTAGTAAATTCAGAATACGTTTAATTTTGAGTTTGAAGTAAAATGAAAAATTTCTTTTTTGGGCTTTTAATTTTGCTGAT
>JAGHBR010000089.1 GCA_021160885.1 Caldisericaceae bacterium | reverse complement strand
AGCGGGAGTATAGTGATTAATGAAATAAATTATAATTAAAATACTTACCAGCAAAAAAATATTTTTAATTATTCTCATTATTACTTCCTCACTATTTTTAAACAATGCAACTTTAAAAAGCAAGCATTGCTCACATACATAACGTTATAGTTTTATCATTTTCCCAATATCCCAGACTTCATAATTTACCTTAATCACATAAAAATAGATTCCCGCAGGAAGTTCAATACCATGGTAATTTCGTCCGTCCCAATCAATCCGGTATTTATTTGCCTCCTGCCACTTATTAATTAGCGTTGCTACTTTTTGTCCAAGAATATTAAAAATTGTGATATTAACATGAGCGTGTACATTAATTGAGTATTTAATTTTTGTATGATGCATAAAAGGATTAGGAAAATTAAAAGTCTTTTCTCGATCTTCATTTGGTGAATTGACTATCGAGCTATTTTTAAAACAAGCAAATTTCGAATTTCTTTGTCCTGGTGTTCCGAAGTTTGTCGAAGAAACCCAGTTTTCAGCCAATTCATTATTCAAATTTGGATTGATTAATTCCAGAGTTGCACCATAGCCATTGGCCTCTAAAGGCCATGGCGGTTCACTTTTAAACATTACTGAATCGACCAATTCATTATTTTTATTAAAGATACGTATGACATCTCCTTTTGAACTTAATCCGAAATCGAATCCACTAACAAGATTATCTACAAAAGGAAATACAGTTTTAAATTTTTCAAGATCTTTACAAACAACTAAGTAGTGATCTTTTTTTATGATTGTATTTTGGGGGAAATAAAAAACCTGTTGATCTGAACTATCCTTTACGCTCCAACCAGTTAAATCAATGTCTGTCGGACTATTATTGTAAAGTTCAAACCAATCTCCCGGACTTACAGATTCACTCGAATTATAATTTATTTCATTAATCACTATACTCCCGCTGGAATCTGATTTAAAAAAGGCTGTAATGTACAGATTCTCCTTTGGATTTAAAGATATGAATTGATTAGGCTCTGAATTATATGACCATCTTTCAAATTTAAAGCCTGGCTTAGGAATGGCTAAAAGATGAATGGGAATTTCAGAGAAATACTTTCCCTTCCAGCCATTTTTTTCGATGAGAAGCGAATTTAATTTAATCAGGCCCCCATCCGGTGGTTCTATAGCCAGATTAATTGTAACTGTTTCGCCAGCTCCAAAATGTTCTTTTAAATGTTCTCTTACAAAATCAGGCCTTTTACTGACAAATCTTTTCAATTTATTTAATTCAAAATTATAGTCATCAAGAGTTCGATCCCAGCGCACTAAGTGTTCTGGTAGGGCTTCTTTAATTCCCTGATAAAAATTGTTGATTTCTTTTTTTACATATTCAGAACTGAATCTACTATTCAGATAATCAGCAAAACGATTGATAAACTCACTTTTAAAATTTTCACTTTCGAGTAGTTTTCTAAAAATAAAGGTAGACCAGGGTGGATTTGGCCATCCTTCTTCTTCATTGGCAGACTCACTCTCACTTAAGGCGTGCGCTATATGATCCAACTCCCAGCCTGGTGTTCCATCCGCCCACCACTCATCCCACAATCCAAAGCCAGTATCGGTATCATAAAGAATCCAACGCCACCGCCCACTTTTTTCTCTTGAACGCCAGAATTTATTATTATTTGAAGGCCAGTCGATATTAGCACAATAAATTTCTGCAATTTGATAATCAATAAAATTATCAATATCAATTAACGACTTTACATATTGATAGTTATCATCATTTGACAAATCATGATTATTTAAAAAATCTATTAACTGATTGTAATTTTGAAGATCACCATGAATGATATTTGGAGTAATCTCTTCTTTGTATTCTAACATGTCAAGTTTGTCTTCAGAAATATTGTAGTGGTCTTTAATATAATGTTCATTAACCTTCTCTCGTAAATTATAGATCCCCCAGTATTTGCCATTAACATAAACAACCACAGGACGATATTCCTGAAAATCGACCGCTGTTCCTGTCATCAAACCATTTGTTATTAAGGCATCGCGAAACATGGTTGACCACCAATCATTACCCGAATTCCTTAGAACAAATGATTCGTATTTTTCAAACGGAAGATCGGGAAAAAGTCTGTATTTTAAAGAACCACTACCATACTTTTTTCTAAAAAATATCGCGATCGACTTTTGCTCAAATTCGGTTGACCCGCCGCCAAATACTTCAGCGCCAGCATTATGGCTGAATTCTAATTCACCTGATTTTTCATACATCTCAATATGAACAGGTACTTCGAGATCATAATTCTCATATAAAAGATCAAAATTTTCAGGGCTTGTCGCAATTGAAATTACAGGCAGTGGCCTATCTTCATTAATAAAATATGTATGTGTAATAACCTTGCTTTTAAAACCTGATGTATGAACAGAAACTGCTCTTATCACGGTTGTTTTATTTATGATAATCGGTTTATCATACCTTAATGAATTTTCATCGGGAATTGAGCCATCTATGGTGTAAAAAATCTGAATATTGTCGTTGTTAGGAGTGATAGTTAAAAGCAATTGTGATTCATAAAATCCACCATGATGAGAAAACTGCGGAGGAGCAATCAAAGGTAAACTGTCGTATCCTCTGGAGAGATTTGAACCTCCCGGGGTGGCTTCAATAAAATAAAGCCAATTATCACTCCCATCCGGTTTTCTTCCAAGAGAAATATCTGCCGGAAGGTATCCGGTAAACAATGAATCCAGTATCTTGCCATTGGGACTGGAAAATATTATTGACTCGCCTTCTGATTTTATTTTAAAATTTGTGTGTAAATTATTAGCACTGCTATTACGGTTTTTGTCAGAAGCAAATATTAGCAGGAAACTCTCGGGCGCTATTTCAATGTTGCCAAAGCTCCACTTTTTTAAATTGTTGGGATCGTCTGACAAACTATATCCCTCAAGGTTTACTGAAAAATTTTGCGCATTATAAATTTCTATCCAATCAGGGAACTCCCCATCTTTATCTGAGATAGTCTTAGTATTTGAAGCCATTACTTCATTAATGTACATGGATTGTGCATTTAAGAATTGCAAAAAACAAAATATAAACAGAAAAAATATGATAATTTTTTTTATCATTTTTTGACATCATAATATAAAATTAAAAACATGTTCTTTAGTGAGTTTCAAAATTACGTTCGATCTTAAAAACATAAGCATGTTCACAAGGTTTTTGCTTTGGAGTGTAAATTACAAGTCCTTCATTTGTAAAATACCATTTTAGTTTTTCCTTACTACCTAACATCGTAATATTTTTAATATCTTTTTCAGTCCAGTAAATTGATAATTCTTCTTCCAGCCTTTTTAGCGAATGAATGATTACCTTTTCCCCGGGCCATGCCAGACAAATGGCATATAATAAATTATCTTTAATGGTAAAACGAATATCCTGACCAGTATATTGAACAGGCTTTTTGTTTTCTTGCATTTCAAAAAAATCACCGCCAGTTACCATATGTGGGCCTTCGCCAAAAATGACCCAGGGCATGGTTCCGTAAATTGCCTCTCCATTTACCTCTAACCATTTCCCAATACCCAATAGATTCTTCTTAGCTTGCTCAGGAATCGTTCCATCCGCTTTCGGCCCGACATTTAATAAAAGTAGTCCATTTTTACTCACAATATCCACCAGTTCGTCGACCAGAGTATTAACCGATTTGTAACCCGCTTCCTGAGCATAAGACCAGGCTCCCATATCATCAATTGATGTATCCGTAATCCAGAGATAACGTGTCAGCACTTGCTCTTTGCCAAGTTCCAGATCATTGATGGCAACCCCTGGCGGAACATCCCAACCTTTAAATAACACTTCAACCTCACGCCCCCATTGTTGCGCTTGATTAAAATAATAGGCAAAAAACTTTAAAACCGGTGGCTCTCCGATGCGGTCAAGAGAGCCATCAAACCAGATTAAATCGGGCTGATAATTATCGATGACTTCTTTCAGCTTGGCAAACCAGAGTTCTTTGAACTTTTTTGATGGTTGCTGTTGAATAAAGGCCAATTCATCTGCGCTTAATTTGTACCATTCAGGATATCTTTGATCCAGGTCTAAATCGTGTAACTCACCGTAAAGTCCTGAATATTCTTCTTTTGAACAATCAAGACTATCAAGCCAATGTGGATAGTAAGCCCAATGTGTAGCATGATGAAAAGTTGTGATAAACTTCATCCCTCTTTTTCTGATCGCTTTTTCCAGTTCGCCAACAACATCACGCTTTGGCCCCATTTTTTTTGCATTGTAAGAATTCACTTTACTGTCCCACATAGAAAATCCATCGTGATGTTCAGCTACCGGCCCGGCAAATTTGGCGCCTGCTTTTTTAAACAACTCTGCCCATTCATCAGCATCAAATTTTTCTGCGGTAAACATAGGGATAAAATCTTTGTAACCAAATTTGGCAGGAGAACCATAATGTTTTACATGGTAATTATATTGTTCTGTACCCGGAATATACATATTATGCGGGTACCAACTCCCATTTGGTCCTTTGGCAGGCACAGAATAAACACCCCAATGCGTATAAATTCCAAATTTGGCATTTTTAAACCATTCTGGTATATGATGTTTCCAAAGCGAATTCCACGAAGGTTGATAGTAAATTTTTTGTGCAAATAGTGGTATAACACAAATTGAAATTAATATTATCACTTTTGGGAATAATCGGTTATTCTTAAATGCCATTATTCCTCCATTTATGGAAATAAATAGATAACTCATCAGTTTTTTATTAACGTACCTTTGGGGAATTTCAGTTTGACATGAATTGGTTTTTCTGATGTCAATTCCATCCATATCACCAATTGTAAATTCCCTTTGGTATCTCTTTCCAGACCCTGCCGTACTTTTTTATTAGATTTGAATGATCTCCCATTGATCAAAACATCAACCCGGGAGTTCCAGCCTTTAATAACAAAACAGGGATTAACAACAGGAGACTTTTGCGAAGCATTAAGAACGAATGAGATTACATCGTCTTTTGCTTTTAAAATGTAAGCTCTTTGACCTTTCTCATAACCTTTGGAGGTTCCGCCTTTTAACTTGATAAGCGCTGGTGGGTAATTCCATGATCGGGCTAAAGGAATTAGAGATTCAGGTGGTTTTTTAGTAAAACCATAAATTAACATACTCCCCGTATCTACCAGATTATCCGCAGCACCCAACGCCGAATGGGTTACACGATCTGCTGCCACACAAAAGCGACCGTCACAAGGTGCTTGCGTTACAGGATAATGATTCCAGGCAGAAAATTTGGAATATGAAGTTTTTTCCTCGCCTGCCCAAACATTAATTTTTGTCTTTGGGGGAAAAATTTCGAAAACTTTATAGTTTGATTTCAGATTGATCCAGATAATCTGGGCATCATAAACACCAGAGGGATGCTGCTGACTCCAATCCAAATGGTGGATTTTATCATTATGACTGATAATCGTTAAAGCCTTTAAATGAATATTATCTTCTGGGAGGGTTCCTGCTTCTGATAAAAATTGTGTATCATGGAAGCCAATTTTATTTCCATTTGGATCATAATAATAATCTAAAGCACCATGGTTATCCACGGTGCGAACGCCCACGCCGTCAGGATAAATATTAATATATTCATCTGTCCAAACTCCCCAATCATCTTTATTACGGCAAACATTAGGATGTTTATAAAGTACATCCACAGAGGCATATCGCCAGTGAACAATAACACGGGCTTCACTATTCTCGATAATGCGTACATGAGAATGGCGACACTGATAATCGGACATGTGTTCACAACAGCTTTGGCATCCTTCTTTAATATTATCCCAGTGCCAATCGGTTAATTCTGTACTTTGATCAGAAACCCATTTGTTGTTTTCTGTAACCCAACCGGGGCTTCGTGTTCCTCGCCAAAACACCACGCTGGTTGGTATTAAATCAAACTTTACAACAATATCTGGATGCTCCGGTTCACGCCACATATTGTCCCAAAGATCATGATATTTCAATTTACTATAATAAGCGCCAAAAGTTTCGCTGTTTCCTACTTCTCCGGGAAGAATTCGTGGCTGCATATCTGCATTTTGATTTTCAGGCCTCGTTGCCAAATATTCCATTCTTACATTATCATGACTCAAAGGTTTTTTATAAAATTTCACTTCGTCAATCAATCCATCAAATCCCAATGGAGAAGGGAAAGTAGAATATGTCCGAACAACATGTTTCGACACATAGCCAATGGACTCATCATTCTTGCCGATCATAAAATCACAATCTGCTGGCTGAAAAGTACCGCTGAAATTAGTAAAATTAACCAGTTCACCATTGATATACAAATAAGCCATACCTTCTGCAACGAAAGTAGCAGCGACATGAGACCATTTATATAATGGCAGGCTTTTAAATGACTGAACTTTTACAATTTGCTGATCCACAACAACAAAAAATCCGGGATGACCAAACTCATCAATGCCAAGAAAAAATCCTTTTTTAATTTTTTCACCCAGTTGCATCTTACCCCAGTTTCTTTCCTGAAAAAGATTTTCTCGAACATCTGCTTCCCATTTAGATTGATGAGCAATCGCAGTCCATTCGCAAATAGAATAAGCACCCGGAGCCACCCATGCCTCTATAGTAAAGCCGCCATCAAATTTTTTCAAACGCCAATCAGGAAAAGTAACTTTTGAATGATAGCCATCAAAAGCCAGTGCAGTTCCAGAAACACCTTTTTTCCACACTGTTTTGGGACCTCCAACAGGACAAGCTTTTCCAGATTCCGATTCTAATGTAAAATCTTTTAATTCATAGGTACGAGTGTTCAAGCCCTCATCAAAATGCCAGCAAGCATCCGGCTTAAAGCCCAGATTGACCGTCCGAATCGGTGCACCTCTTACTGGAGGCAATGGTTTCTTCGATAAAACAGGGTCAATTCGACCCAATTCTTCAATTCCATCTGATTTCAGTTGGAGAATCTGGATAGTGCGATTTTTGGGGTCATTCCAATCATCCAGTTTCTTAGTTCCTTTACGAATAACACGACGGGCTTTCCCATCCGGGAAAATAGTAAAATATTCATGAACAACTCCATCAAAGCCAACATTTCCTCCAATAGGCTGAGCGTGATTTCCCAGTTGAAAATCAGGAAAATAACGCCAGTGAACGACTATTGAATCAGCAGTGTTTTTAATCAATCGAACATAGGAATATATGTTATTTTTATCGGGACGTTCAGGAGGCCCGTCACCATGTCGATGGATGATTTCTTCTAAATACCATTTACCTGAATTAGTTTTCCAATAAGGCAAATAGCTGTATGATCTATGAAAAATTAATTTTCCGTGCTTCAGTTGCACAACCAAATCGGCATAAGGCCCGGTACGAGAATATGCTTCCCAGGGCTGACCAGTTTCAATTTTAGTGTAATAGGCATAAAAATTTGAAATGGAATCAGCAAATGTAAAACTATATAGTAAGAAAAAGAAAAAAGCTACTGATTTTAACATATTTGACTCATTTTAATTAATTATGAACTGGGGCACATTCAAATTGGAGAATTTATTGACCGCTGAGTTATTATTGATTACTGTAATTGAAATTTCCACTCAATTTTTTTGCCTTTTTTCAAATCAAGCGGCCATTCTTTATCACGAAACCTTAACGTAATTTTCCTGTCATCCTGAGCCACCAAATTGGCTTTAACAGGAATTCCTCTT
>JAGHBR010000227.1 GCA_021160885.1 Caldisericaceae bacterium | reverse complement strand
AATGGCTTTTGATACTGCTTTAACTTGTTATTTTTTATTGTTTTAGATTTTTACAATCTAATTTTTCCCTGAAGAATTTCAGGATTTTGTTTTTTAATTGTAATAGATATTTTTAAGTTAAATTGTGGATAACTATAAGGATACAGAGGAAAAATGGCATCTGAGTTAGCGCAGAAAGTGACCCCTGCTGAAAGCGTCTGGAAACACATCCAACAAGTGCTTCGTGAATACATCAATATCCGTAGTTACAATACCTGGTTTGCTCCTATTGAAGCGGTTGATCTAACGGACCAATATCTTGAGATTCGCGTACCAAATCGTTTTTTTTGTGAGTGGATTGACAATCACTATGGCAAAATTTTAAACAATGCAATTGTTCAGGTTTTAGGCGAACACCGTAAAGTTAAATACCATATTAAAAACAATTCTTTACCAGATTCTCCATATGTGGCCACGGACATTCAGCCGTCCGCACCATCACTTAATAAAATTTCTTTTTCTCATCCGGCCTCTGATTCACCCTTTTACACGCGTATTAACGAAAGGTACACTTTTGAAAATTTTGTGGTGGGCGATGGTAACAATTTCGCCTATGCTGCCGCACGAGCGGTAGCCGATTCACCTGGCAGAACCAATTACAACCCACTTATCGTTTACGGCGGAACAGGTCTTGGGAAAACACACCTTATTCAGGCTATCGGGAACTATGCATTAACCAAATATCCCATGACCAAAGTGTTTTACACTTCCAGTGAAACTTTTACTTCCCATTTCATCAATGCCATTCAGCAAAACCGCATCTCTGAGTTTTCTGCTTACTATCGTTCCTGTGATATTTTATTGCTTGATGACATTCATTTTTTTAGAAATAAAGGTAAAACACAGGAAGAATTTTTTCATACATTTAATGATTTGCATCAGAATGGCAAACAGATCGTTTTAACTTCAGATCGGCCCATTAATGAATTAATGGATTTGGAAGAACGACTCATTTCAAGATTTAAATGGGGCTTAATTGTTGATGTACAACCACCTGATTTTGAGACTCGTCTGGCTATTCTACGTAAAAAATGTGATGAAAGTGATCTGGATATTCCCGGAGACGTTCTTGAATATTTAGCCGCTAATTTGGTGGAAAATGTACGTGAGTTAGAAGGCGCTTTAACCAAAATTATGGCCCAGGTTACCTTTACCGCTGCCGAGCCTACCCTGGAACTGGCCAGGCAAATTGTTAATGAGATCGCTCCGCCGGACAAAAAAGTATTGACCATCGAATCTATTGTTGAATACACGGCAAGTGTCTTTAATTTATCTTCAGATCATTTACGAGCCAAAACACGGAAAAAAGACATTGTCCGAGCCAGGCAGGTGGCCATGTACCTGGCTAAACAAATGACCAATCATTCCTTAATTACCATAGGCTTGCATTTTGGCGGCCGGGATCATTCCACGGTGATTCATGCCATCAATACCATTGAAGAATTACTAAAAAGCGATGCAAACTTAAGAAACCAGATTGAAGCGATGAAAAAGCATCTAATGTATCAAAAATAATGAGCGTTCAATCTGCGTTAAAACTCAGTTGTCAAAATTGCAAATAAAGAACTATTGGAACTGTAATTATCGTTCTTTTAGAAACGCCCTCCTTTATTTCCTCAAGTTTTTGAGTAATTCAATGTTTTCAGCAAACTTTTCTTTTCCTCCCGGAATCTCCAGAATAGCAGGCGTTGTATCAAAAGGTTTGTAGTTTACTAAATACTCAAATGCCGCCAGTCCAATTTTCCCTTCGCCAATGGCCGCGTGCCGGTCCTTACGACTCCCCCGGTCGTGCATCGAATCATTAAAGTGCCAAACCTTAATCAACTCAAACGTTAATATCTTTTTCGCTAAAGTTAAAGTTCTATTGAGACCTTCCAAGTTTTCCAGTTCATAACCGGCCGCAAAAATATGACAGGTGTCCACACAATAAGCAACCTTTTCTTTAAGCTTCACTTGTTCCCTTATGGCCTGCAATTGCTCAAAACGAAATCCTAAATTATTGCCCTGTCCGGCTGTGGTTTCCAATAATATTTGCACCTGAGGTTCAAAGTAGTCCATGGCAAAATTCAAAGTTTCGGCTACTTTTTCAATTCCCCATTCCAGGCTTTGTCCGCCAAAACTTCCTGGATGAATGACCAAATAGTCAATACCTAACAGATCGCACCGTTTTAATTCTTCCACAAAAGCCTCTCTGGATTTGATCAACTTTTGTTCATCATCCGCACATAAATTGATTAAGTAAGAAGCATGAGCAACAATGGGTTCACTCCCATAGGGACTTTGTTTCCTTAACTCATGAAATTTCTCAATATCTTCTTTACTGTAATGTACCGATTTCCATTGTCGTTGATTTTGGGTAAATATTTGAAAGACTTCACTTTGTACTGACAAGGCCCGCTCAAAACAAGCCCAGATGTTTTGCGCAATTGAAACATGGCAGCCAATTTTCATGAGCAGATCTCCATCTCAAATTCAAGTCTGGTTTATTTTTTGCGATAATATGATTTACCGCTTTAATCAAAATTACAAAAAATAATGAGAGAATGCTATGGCAGATCAGAGTTATCTAAATTTTTCTGTTGGTTCCCCATCAAATGAAAAAATACAAATTATTTTAGAAGACCCGGCATTAAAAAAACAATTCATCCAATTAAAGAATGATTTGAACCACAAACCAAAAACCATTGATCATTTTGAAATAATTCCCATTAAAAAATCGATCTTAAATTTCCCATCCGGCTCCGCTTCTGTCCGTATTGACCTGCGTAATCTTTTCCTTTTTTATGACCGCGTCACTGAACAATATGGCATTTTGCAGCTCATAGAAAAATCTGAGAAAGAAAGAAGAATACTCAACTCCGTGGATTACTGGAAAAGCTTTTTCACACAAATAAACAAAATTTCGGAAGAAATTTTTGCCAGTCACAGCGTGGAAGAAGTTGGCAAAGCCATTGGGCAGGGTTTTAAGCCCCTATTAGGCTTTGACGCCTTTCAGATTTACCGGATTGATGATGATAATAAATATCTGGTACCGATCTTCTCAGATCAAACTTATGAACGGAATGAAATGATTTCTAATCTGGGAATTTCGGTTGATCAGGGCATTATTGGCAAAATTTTCCGTTCAAAAAAAGCAATTCTTTGTAATGATGTAAAAAATCATCCTGATGTTTACTACCTGCCTGGCGAAGAAGTTATTGACGAATCGCTGATAGGCGCGCCATTGACAGTTCATGACAATGTGATTGGCGTAATTGTTTTTGTAAAAAAAGGCCTGAATCAGTTTGACGAGAACGACCTGCATGCTCTTGAACTGATTAGCCGCCAAACGGCCATTGCCATGGAAAACGCCCGACTTTTAGCATCGGAGCGTAAAAGTCGTGAAATTGCCGAGCGTGCCAACAAATTCAAAAGCGAATTTTTGGCCAACATGAGCCATGAAATTCGTACTCCGATGAATGCTGTAATTGGCTTGACCGAGCTGTTGTTGAACAGCGAATTGAATGAAGAACAGCGTGATTTTTTAAGCACTATTAAAGAAAGCGCCTATGGTTTGCTGGCTTTAATTAATGACATTCTTGATTTTTCAAAAATTGAAGCAGGTAAACTGGACTTAGTTGAAGAAGAATTCGATATAAGAACGTTAATTGAAACTACGGTTGAGGGGTTTGCACACAAAGCTGACGAAAAGGACCTCGAATTAGCTGTTTTCATTGACCCAGATTTACCAACTAATGTAATTGGTGATCCTGGACGATTACGTCAAATTTTAACCAATCTTATTGGCAATGCCCTAAAATTTACTCATAAGGGCGAAATTGTCGTAGAATGTAAACTTGTAGAATCAAAACCAGACACGCTTAATATTCAATTTTCCGTAAGGGATACCGGTATCGGCATTCCTCAGGACAAGCTTGATTTAATTTTTAAAGATTTTACACAGGCGGATGGTTCGACCACGCGAAAATACGGCGGAACCGGTCTTGGGTTGTCTATTTCCAAAAAATTAACTCAAATGATGGGCGGTAAAATCTGGGTTGAAAGTGAAGTTAATAAAGGCAGTACCTTTTATTTTACGGTCATCTTAAAGTCAGGTAAAAAACCCGTTTCAAAAAGACTAATTGAATTGGACGAAATTCATAACCAACGGATTTTAATTGTCGATGATAATAAAACTAACCGTCTGATTCTGGAACAAATTTTAAACAACTGGCAATTCCGCCCGGAATCTTGTGACAATGGTAAAGACGTCATAAAAAAATTAAAAAAGGCCAAACAGGAGAACGATCCTTATTCCATTGTTTTACTGGACATGCAAATGCCGGAATGGGATGGCGAAATGACAGCCAAAGCCATCATCAACGATCCTGAACTCAAAAACACAAAGATTATTATTTTAACTTCACTGGGACATCGGGGAGATGCCAGTTATTTAAAAGAATTGGGTTGTAAAGCCTATCTGGTAAAACCGGTTAAACAATCGCATTTGTTTAACACCATTGTAAACGTCCTGCAGCAAGGCGTGGAAGAAGAGCCTCAACAAGAGAAAGAAACAAAAAAGGAAGAACAATTTATTACCTCGCATGTCATCGAAGAGCAAATCCGCCAGGGAATCCGCATCCTGCTGGCTGAAGATAATATGATCAATCAAAAAGTAGCCCGCAAAATTATTGAGAAAAAACCCTATGCTTTAGACATTGTAAATAATGGTAAGGAAGCTTACAAAGCAGCCTTAAGGCAACATTATGATTTAATATTAATGGATGTACAAATGCCGGTTATGGATGGTATTGAAGCGACACAAAAGATCAGAGCCAAACTTAAAGATCGACGCCATGTGCCCATTATTGCCATGACGGCACATGCCATGAAAGGCGATCGTGAAAAATGTCTGGCAGCCGGAATGGATGACTACATTTCCAAACCTATCAAACCGGATGATTTATACGCAATGATTGAGAAATGGACTCAAAAGAAGAATAATTAATTTTTAACAGAAACAATAACAATATGGTTTAAAGCAAAAGATTTTAACTTTTTTGCAAGCGCAATATGGCGAAATTTCATTGAAGCATGAGATTTCTCCATACTCCTTTTGAGAATCTACCAAAAAAATTCGAAATCCGAAGCACGAAATGCGAAACAAATTCAAAGCACAAAATCAAAATTTTTCAATCTCACAACCAAGTAATATGTAGAATATTGAACAATTAGAATTTTTATTGTAGCAGATCTGATGGCAAACAAAGGAATTGTTTTTCTAAAAGAGATTTACAAATCAGTTGGTTGGAATAAATAATTAAGCTCCCTGTTTATTTAAATCTTTTTTGTGCCACATATTCGGCTAAGTTTTGCAAGGTGTCGCCTTTAATCTTTTTAAAGCAGGCATCATCAACTCACCTTTGGTAATAATTTCTTTAACTT
>JAGHBR010000387.1 GCA_021160885.1 Caldisericaceae bacterium | reverse complement strand
CCGATGTCCTATTTAAAAGAACTGCTGAAAATACTGCCTGATTATCCTGTAAAGAAATTAGAAAATTTATTGCCTACCAATTGGGAAAATCATTCAATCAATTAATTTGCAACTTCTTAATTAAAAAACAAGATGTACTTCACCGAGGGGATACAGAAGACCTGACTTATCGAAGGGTTGAAGTCTCTGGTAATGGGTGTTATTTCTTTGTCGTCTAAATTGAAAATGTAAGCCTGGGTATCGTACTCGTTGGGAATCATGCCCTCAGGAACATTGCTTCCGATGTTACCAAACATCGATGGCCCGCCAGTAAACAGAATTTTTCTGCCATCGGGTGACCAGCGTGCGCTACCAGACCAGGCAGTAGTGAAAAGTGAATCGAGCGAAAAATCAATCAGATTTAAAATGAACCACTGGGTTTTTGAATAAGGTCTTTCAGAAAAATCCGGAACTGAACGGCTGAAAATCAGGCGTTTACCATCAGGACTGATGGATTGCAGGTTGGTGCTTAAGCGGCCTGCGGTTAAACGTTGTTTAAATCCGCTTTTAACATCCAGCAAATACAGAAAATCGCGATTTCGCCACCAGGGCCAGCGGTCGGGCATGCCGTCCAGGCGTTTTAGTCCGGTCTTGTTTTTTTCCGCTTTTTCTGTAATGCTGTAAATGATGAACGTGCCATCCGGTGCCCATTCGTAAGACGACAGATTCTTAATTTCGCTTAAAAGAATCTTTTGCTCACCCGTTTCCAGATTAATGAGCTACAGTGTGCTTTTTTCTTTATCTCTTTGCAAGTAGCTGAATTGTCTTCCTTTAGGCGCCCATTGAAAACTGTTGATTTTCATGCCCCCTTTAAAAGATCGAATTAAACCTCCGTCGTCCATCCTGCGGATTTCCAGCCAGGAATCGGCTTCATTGCTTTGCGTTTTTTGCTGGCGATAGCTGATGGCCAGCAAAGTTCCATCTGGTGAAAGTTGAACAGAGGTCGGCCTGGGCGACTCTAACAGATGATGCAATGATAATTGTTCGCTTGGGGCTGTGTGCAGTTTAACTGCTTCTTTAAAAGGTTCTGGTAAGGAAAATTTTACATGCAGTGTGCTGCTATCGTCTTGCTGAGGACTAATGATGAGTTTGATAAGCAATTGATGTGTACCAGGTTCAATTTCCAGCTTATGACTTTTTAAATCTGCCTTGTTTCCTTGTTTTTTATTGACAAGAATTTCATGATTATCCCAAAAAACTTTGTACAGGTAGTTGCTTTTGATCTTTAATGTTGTTTTTAAAAATCGTTTTGCGTCCAGTTTGGTGTAAAGGAAGTAGAATTGCGGCATCTTGAGCTTTGATTTAATGTTAAACGAAATACCATTGCTATCTACTGTAACGTTACGCCACTTCAAAGCAGTGTGGGTAAATCCTGAAATGCTTTGCCCCTCTTCGGGCCTTAAAGAACGTCTGTCGATGAATTCAAAATCGAGTAAATCATCAATTTTAAATGTTTTGCCCTTAAGATTTTTGACCTCATTAAAACGGGCAAAGAAAGCGGAATGGGGCCCAGGCTTAACCACTGTTCAATGAGGATTTCGTAATCTGAATTTGTTTTAGCAATGCCCGATGAAAAAGCAAACAATAGCAGCAGAATGGGTATCAATATGGGGAGTTTGGAAAATTTCATTTCACTGTACTCCATTTTGATGGGACTAAATACAAATTTCTTGAGCATCTTCAACTGATAAAAATTTGAAAGATGATGCTCTCAAAAAAAATAAGGAAACAATTAAAAAGTTGAAAGAAAATTTTAAGAAAGAAAAAGTAAATATTAAACCAGGGGGAGCCTAAATCACAAACCTGACAAACCAGCGCTTTAATTCTCCCTTCCCTTTAGCAAAGGGAAGGGAGTTAGAGGGATGGAGTTTTGACCATTCCAAAACAATACGGTTTTGCCCCATTCCGAAAATTAAAAAATTCGAAACTCGAATTTCGAAGCACGAAATTCCCTTCAGATTCCAGATTACTAGGAAATTGAAAGGAGCAATGTCACTTTTGCTCAAATTAAATCTAATCCTGGGCACTTTTTATTTTAGATTCTGTTATTTTGACCAATCTAGACCTTGGTTTGAGTTAGGGATATGGCTTCACACTCTAAAGTCAATTTCTACAAAACAACGCTTTGGTTCTCCCTTCACTTTAAAAAAGGGAAGGGAGTTAGAGGGATTGGTTTTTAACCACGCCAAAGCAGCCTCTACTCTTAACCCTTCAACTCTTAACTCTTACACCCTTAACTATTTAACTAAATCAGGTACCCATTTCCCAGGAAGCAAGATACTGTTTTTGCTCTTCCGTCAGTTCGTCAATTTGAATGCCCATTGTTTCCAGCTTGGCCAGTGCAATCCAGTTTTCAATTTCTTCCGGTACTTCGTGAACTGCTACGGGCATGTCGTGCTTGATTGCGTATTCGGTAGTTAAAGCCTGTGTAGCAAAGCTCATATCCATAACACTGGCCGGATGCCCCTCGGCTGCAGCCAAATTAATTAAACGACCCTGGGCTAAAAGGAAAATCCGCCGACCATCTGGTAACACGTACTCATCCACATTGTTGCGCACGTTTTCATGTTTTTCTCTGGCCAATGATTCTAAATCTTCGATGTTGATTTCCACGTTGAAGTGACCGCTATTGGCCACGATGGCGCCGTCTTTCATCAGTTCAAAGTGCTCTTTACGAATGACATGAATATCGCCGGTGATGGTCACAAATAAATCTCCAATTTTAGCGGCTTCACTCATGGGCATTACCCAAAACCCGTCCATAGCCGCTTCTAGGGCTTTGATGGGATGCACTTCGGTAACAATGACGTTGGCGCCCATGCCTTTCATGCGCATGGCAAAGCCTTTGCCGCACCAGCCATAACCAGCCACGACCACTTTTTTACCAGCAACCAGAAAATCAGTAGCCCTGATGATACCGTCGACCGTAGATTGTCCGGTTCCGTAGCGATTGTCGAACAAATACTTCGTTTCGGCATCGTTCACGGCAAAGACCGGGATTTTCAAAGCACCGTCACGATGCATGGCGCGCAGACGAATGATGCCAGTGGTGGTTTCTTCCATGGAACCTTTAACGTTTTTTAATTTTTCCGGGTATTCCGCATGCAGGGTAGAGACTAAATCGGCACCGTCATCCATGGTTACCTGTGGATTGTGTTCAATGGCTGTGCGGATATGGTCGTAATAGGTTTTGTGGTCTTCCCCCCGGATGGCAAATACTTTAATGCCGTAATCTTTAACTAGGGAAGCTGCCACGTCATCCTGAGTGCTGAGTGGATTGGAGGCCACCAGAACCAGGTCCGCGCCACCTGCCTTTAGAGTGCGTGCCAGGTTGGCGGTTTCGGCTGTTACGTGCAGGCATGCGGACATGCGTCTACCTGCCAAGGGTTTTTCTTTTTCAAACCGTTCACGAATTTTGCGCAGTACGGGCATATCATTATCGGCCCATTCAATGCGTTTTTTGCCTTCAGGGGCTAAATCGAGGTTCTTAACATGATGTTCTACCATAGTAGGTCCTTTCTATTTTTAATTAAATTTAATAGTTGAATAGTTCAATAGTTGAATGGATGAATAGTTTAATGGTTGAATAGTTGAAAGTAAGTAAGGGTGTACCTGTAACTCGTCACGCGTTACGTGTCACTTTAAAAATCTGTAGCACCAATTTGTGTAAATCAGTGGCGGAAATTTTTTTGGTACTTCTCTAAGAAATCTAAACTTTTGAAGGTGGTTTTTACATCTTTGCAAAAAGGAACCAGCGCACTGGTACTCCAGGTTTAGAGAGCCACTTTTCTGAAATTTTTAGTTTAAATCCGTTTTCACCTGCCCACCGCTTAATAAGTGAAGGTTGAAATCCCAGCCACAGGTCATGCATGGTATCGGCCAGTTGTTTGTTGAAATGCCTTTCAAATTCGACCACTACCAGCAGGCCGCGAGAATTTAAAATTTGAAAGGCCGTTTTGAACCATTTTTGCGGTTGAGGCAAATGGTGCAAAACCAGCACGGTAAAAATTACGTCAATAGATTCTGCCCGAATAGGCGCTTGTCGCAAATCGGACTGAATGTTAAATAAATTATTCAAGCTCAGGGTTTTTTTAATTTGTTGCAGGTGGTGAACGAACTTGCCATTTAAATCAAGCGCAATCACAGTTTGAGCTTTTAAAGCAGCATTCAAAGCTACCATGCCAGTAGCACTGCCCGCATCTAGCACGATCCGGCCGCTTAAATCTGGTAATTGCTCAAAAATATGTTGCAGATGTTCCGTATTGAAAAATTGGTCGCGGATTGGATCCCATTGTTGTTTCAGCTTTGAAAAATAGCCCTGGCTTTTTTTTAGCACTTCTGTTAAAATCGGGCGGTCCGTATTTTCTGGCCTGACAAAGCGCAAAAGGTCATCTAAGGGGAGTGATGAGGAAGTTAGTTGCAACCAACCTGGTAAAAAAAACAATTGAAAGTGCTTTTTAAAATTTTTCCTTGCCCGGTTTAGAAGGGAAGTGAGGGCCGCTTCACTCAGTTTCATTTCTTTGGCCATGGTCTGGTAATCCAGTTCTTCAATTTCACGCAGCAACAAGACTTTGCGTTGTCGCTCAGGTAAAGCGTTTAGAGCAAACTGAACCGCTTCCTCATCATTCGGGGAAAAAGTAGAATCAGTAACCTGATGATGATCTTGTACTTCCTGAAAAGTCCGCCGCCTGGAATCGCGGAAAAAGTTCAATATGCGATTGCGCGCAACCGTGTAAAGCCAATTTTTCAAAGAACGGTCAGGATTCAATTCAGGCAAATGAAGCAATGCCTGATAATACACATCCTGAAATAAATCTCTGGCAATCTCCCCGTCTTCCACTGACTGCTTGATGAAACCTAAAATTTCACCTTCGTAACTGCGTAATTGTTGCCAGATTTTTTGGTACTCTTTATTCATATACACCTGAACGTTCAATTTCTTTCGCTTGAATTTAGAATTTTTTTTAATTGAAAGAAACTATTTGCACTCTCAAAGGAAGTTTTTTATGGCTGCAATGCGGTTACATGAATTTGGCACTGATTTACACAGCTTGACACTGATAATAAAATCGGGAGGAATATGAGCCAACGATACACTCTGTTAATTCAAAATTCATTTAAAATTCACAAAAATTAGGTGTGTAACTTTTAGACATAGAAAAGCTACTTAATTTTTTCCTTTTTAATACTATACTTCTGCATTTTACGAAATAAAACCGAACGGTTAATGCCCAGGCTACGCGCAGTTTCCTGCACTTTAAATTGATGACGATGCAATGATTTTGTAATATAATGTTTTTCGAAGTTCTCTACAGCTTTTTTTAAAGGAACATCGTCAAAAAAAAGAATTTCTTCTTCTTTCTTATTGGAAATTGGTTCAAACAGCTGTTTAACTTGTTCTAAGGTAACGGTTGGCTGGGAACTTAAAACGACTAATTTTTCAACGAAGTTTTTTAATTCCCGTACATTACCCGGCCAGGAATAGCTTGTTAAATATTGGACAACTTCTTCTTCAATTTTTGGAGCCGTTTTGTTGTAAGTCTGACTAAAAAAATCAAGATAGTAATCAATCAGAAAAGGGATATCTTCTTTTCTTTCTCTAAGCGGGGGAATGTGAAGATGAATAACGTTGAGGCGGTGGAATAAATCTTCTCTGAATTGATGAGTTAAAACCAGTTGTTCAATGTTTTTATTGGTTGCAGAAATAATCCTTGTGTCTACCTTAACCGGTATCGGATTCCCAATAACTTCAACTTCTCCCGATTCAAGTACGCGCAATAATTTTGCCTGCAGGTTATGTGGCATATCCCCAATTTCATCCAGGAATAGAGTACCGCCATCAGCTGCCAAAAATTTTCCTTGATAGTCCTTTTGAGCTCCAGTGAAAGCTCCTTTTTTGTAACCGAACAACTCGCTTTCCAGCAGCGAACCGGGGATGGACGCGCAATTCAATTTTACAAAAGGCTCACTAACACGGTCGCTGTAAATGTGGATTGCTCTGGCAACTAAATCCTTGCCGGTACCTGTTTCGCCGGTCAGCATAATTTTGGCTTTACTTTTGGCAATTGTAGGCAAACGCTGCAGAATTTTTTTGAAGCTATGGCTTTGGCCAATCAGAGGAATAGATTCAATCAACTGTTCCTGTAATTTCGTTTTTTCCTGTTCTAATTTACGTTTTTCCATAGCATTCCGTACCACTACTAGCAGGTGATCTGGTTTTTCACCTTTTTCAATGAAGTCAAAAGCCCCTAAGCGTAAAGCCTTAACCGCCTGTGCGATGGTTCCAGCGCCGGAAATCATGATGACCGGGATCTCCGGCTTCAGGGCTTTAAATTGTTTCAGCACCTGAATACCATCCTTGCCGGGCATTTTTAAATCTATTAAGGCACAATCAAAGTTGTTTTCCTGAAAGTTTTTGATTGCCTTCTCAGGTTTGTCATAAACGGAGACGTCGTAATTGTGCAATTCTAAAAATTTCTTCAAAGACTGTAAATAAACAAAATCATCATCCAGTAAAAGAATTTTTTCATTCATTATTCACCTCGCGATAAGGAAACAATAACCGTACACTAGTTGATTTACCTTTCTGAGATTGAATTTCTATTTTCCCATCATGATCTTCCATGATTTTTTGCGCCAGGGGCAAGCCCATGCCCGTTCCATCTTCTTTGGTTGTAAAGAAAGGTTCAAATATTTTTTGGCTGACTTCCTCAGAGATACCAGGACCGTTATCGGTAATTTCAATTTCAATATATGATTGAAAATTTTCCTCAGGTTTTTGAATGAGAGCATTGGAGATTAAAATAAGCCCCTCGCCCTGCAAAGCATCAATGGCATTCTCTATTACCGCCTGCAGGGCCATTTCGAGCAGAACATGATCGGCCCAGATTCTGTCAAAGTTTGGATCTAAATCTAAATTAATTTTAAGCCCGTTATCTTTGGTAGAAGGGAATTTGCTCAACACATTGTTCAAAGATTCCTTAATAGAAATCCATTGAAAGTTTGGTTTTTCCAGATTAGTAAAACGTAAGAAATGTTTGGTTGTCTCTCTGATACGCGATAACTCCTGGTCGATGGTTTCAAAATCAGGATTGAGCCGATCAATTTCTTTAAAATTCAGTTGTTCCAATTGTAATTTAATGGATTGTAACAAAAATTGAACCGTAGCCAAAGGGGTTTTCATGTCATGGGCCATCTTCTGTACCGTGCGCGTCCAGACCATTAATTTATCGTTGTAAACTTTGAGATGCTGAGGTAAAACTTCTACCATAAATCCAGCAGGTAATCCAGGCAAACCTGATAAAACACGCCCTCGCAGCAATAAAGTCTGTGAATCCTGACTATTTTTTATTTTAATCTCTTGTTCAGTAAATCTCCGCGTATCTATCAGTTTTTCAATAAATTTAACAAGTGTCTGATTTTCTTCCAATTCTTCGGCAAAATAGCCCCCTTCATTGAGATGAGTTGAAAAATCCAGAAATCGTTCAAAATTAGCATTGAGAAATTTAATCTTAGCATGTAAATTTAGGATACATAAACCGGATGAAGCCGATGAAATAAGGGCCTGCCAGGTTTGGTAGCGTGCTGTAATAGCTTGCCAGAACAGGTAAATCTCAAGTAAAAGTCCATAAATTAAAATACATAAAAGAACAAATATTATATGACGCACAGGATACCAAAAGGTAGGCAAATAAGCAATTTGGTAAACATTTTTCCCCTGCTGAATTACGAGATAACCGCAATTTTCCCCCCGCTGATTAAATGAATGAATATTGGTCGGATTGTATCGAACTTGAGGTATGGGACTACAGTATTTCTTTTCCGGATTAAATATTAAATAGTCAAAATTGCCAGATTTCATTAAAAACTCTTTCTTTAAATCACCATTGAGGTCGAATTGACGAATTATACCTTCTAATCTTCTTTAGACACTAAATTTATTAATGACCTCTAAATTTTCGTTTAATTCGTAAATAGTCCTACCATTTATACGGTTGATGATAAATAAGTGTTGTCCGCCATTTAAATTTAAGGTGTAAATCTCCCTAAGGCTTTTTTTAGGAAATACTTTGTGCCTTAATTCATTCCCTTTACTATCAAAGAGATAGAGCTTATCATTTACATTTAACGGACCATCATATCTATAAGCTGAAACAATATAGGTTCTGCCATTTATTTTCCAAGGAATGTTTGTTACTCCAGTTCTTACGTGAGGGAAAGCAATGGGCTTAAAGAAAAAGTTTAAATTTTGATCAAACACCATTAAGTAGCACTGATTATCCCGATAAGGCACATCATAATAATAATTATCTGGCGGCCATGAATTTTTTAATAGAATTTCCTGTTTGCCATCATCGTTTAAATCAATCAACACTGGATTTGCGACAACAGCACCGGAAAACGGGGAACGGGCGGTTACTTTTTTCTGATCAATGTCAAAACGCAACATACCTCGTGGCTGTAAGCTAAAACCGGTCATCAATAAAATATAACATTCTTTATGTGCATCATCATCGCCATTTAAAAAAAAGCAATTAATGTTAAACAAATCCCAGATTTTTTGGGGATGGGGATTGGGGTTGGGCGCAGAGGCAATGAATTGCCGCCATAGAAAAAATTGATTTAGTTCTCTTGGATCAAAACCGTAGAGAAAAAGGGAATCATGGGCCATAGTAAAAAAGTATGCTTCATCAAAATGATCCCCATCATAATCAGCGAAAAAGACAGCATTCCGTATCCATTGTTCCGGGAAATTCCATTGATCGATCAAATTTCCCTGGTTATTGTAATATTTAACACCAATCTGTCGGTCATACTGAACAAATTTAAATTGAAGGTGTTCGCTAAAGCCATCATGATCAAAGTCATGGTAATAAACTTCAATTTTATCATTCTCAGGAAAAACAAGTGTATTTTCTATTTTACATTGGTAGGGAAGCGAGAGAAACTGAAAAAAATATTTAAATAAAAGAAAACTGATCAAAAGAGAAAAAAGACCTAAAATGAAATAAAAAGTCCTTAATTTTTTCCGGTATCGAATAGGGAACTTAGCAAAATACAATTTAGGACATCCCTGTAAATTAACATCCACTTAAGAATTCAACCAATG
>JAGHBR010000147.1 GCA_021160885.1 Caldisericaceae bacterium | reverse complement strand
GGGTTGTACGCTGTCAAAAATAACGTACTCCACGCCACTTTTTTCGAGGAAGTCCGTTACTTTTTTCACAATTCCGGCATTAATTAAAGGTTTATCGGTTACTACTAAAGCTTTGGATCCGCCTAAAATTTTGGCCTGTTTTCCGACTTCGGCAACGGCTCCCGCGCCCATTAAATTTACTGTTGGCATAAAATAGCTATACATGATACTTCTTCTTTGTTTAAATGGTTATTTGATCTAAATTTCTAAATTTCTAAAACATGATGTTTAGGAATCACACATATAAAAAATTACCGGAAAATACGATTTCTGCGTTTTTGCTCACCTTCACTTCTATGTTTACTTTGTTTTTATCTTGATTTGTTAACTTTGCTTTCGCTATTAAAATATCGCCTACTGTAACCGGTTTTAAAAATTGAACCATAGCTTTAGCTAAAACCACAGTTGGTTCGTTTACGGCTAACATGACTGCGTAGTCGGCCAGGCCGAAGATAAAGCCGCCGTGAACAAGGCCCTGCTCATCGGCGGCCATTGAAACGTTTGGAATCAACCTCACACGAGCAAAACCCTCCTTTAATTCCAGAGGCGTACCACAAAGTTCCCGATCTATTTTGGCGTGCGTGTTGATTTCCATGATCTCATTCCTCTATTTCAAATGCAACCATTTTACGATGGCATCGGCGGTTGCGTTAATAATCGGATAAGCGATCGGCGATGCCGTTAACAGCGGATGCGTTCCGATCTGCAGCGTATCGATTTCCATATCGGTCATTTGTTTCTGAATCATCACCGAAAGAATGTTGACAATTTCGCCCACCGAATTGCCGCCGCGGACCTGGCCACCCAGAATGGTGTGTGAATAACGGGAAAAAATTAATTTTACGTAAATTTTGCTGGCGCCGGGTAATTTTCCGGGATGGCGATCAAATGTTTCAGTGGTTCCGACCACGTAATCAATGCCTAAAGCTTTGGCGTCGCGTTCGGTCATGCCCGAAACCCCTAAAGCCACTCCGGCAATTTTAGTGGAAAAGGAACCTAAAATACCCATAAACTTGCGAATCACTTTGATATCATACAAGTTGGAACCTGCTAATCGCCCCTCGGCCATGGCGGTAGAAGCCAACATGATTTGGGTAAATTCTCCGGTAAAGCAGTTACGCTTAGCAGCGCAATCACCAACCGCAAAAATATCTTTTTCCGAAGTACGCAGATATTCATCGATCAATATACCGAAACGTTCGTTGTATTCAAGGCCAAGTTTTTTAGCTAGTTCAATATTGGGTCTGTAACCAGCCGAAACAACCACTAAATCGCCGTCAATTTTTCTTCCGTCATCAATGATAACACCTTCAACTTTTTGCTGACCGATAATTTCTTTAACCGTAACGCCTGTTAAAATTTCGGCATTTAACCCGCGCAACTTTTCGGCGACAAAATCACCGAATTCGGAGTCCATGGCCAGTGGTAACAGTTGCCCCAATCGTTCGATGATGACAACCTGTTTGCCGGCTTTTAATAATTCGTCCGCTACTTCAAGGCCAATAAACCCTCCGCCGATAATGATTATTTTTTTGGCTTGCAATGTTTTTTCTTTAAAGGTTTCCAGATATTCTTTACTTTTCTTTACGTAAAATACGCCCTCTAAATCAATGCCTTTAATTGGGGGTACGAATACCTGTGAGCCTGTGGCCAAAACGAGCTTTTCGTATTCCACCTTTTCACCGCTAGCCAGTTCCAGAATATGGTCATTGCGGGCAACGACTTCGTCAACCAAAATATCGACTTTTTTATTATGCAATGGAGCATCCGGCAGAATATTTTCGTCAATAGAATTGAGCGAATGCAAAATATAGGGAATACCGCAGGGAATCATCGGTATTTTTTCCCGACGAATGAGGGCAATGGTTTTATCGGGATAAGTATTTCTGGAAGAAATGGCGGCCGTTACTCCTGCCGGGCCACCGCCAACGATAACGATATTGTACTTTTTCATGGCAACCTCCTTGCTCGTGAAACTAATTCTTGAGTCGAACGCTTGAATTCGTCGGCTCGCGTTATTTGTTTAATGATGTTATTTCCAACCAACTCGTTTTTCAATTTTGTTCATTTTCATTCGTTTTTTGTTCCAGAGGCAAGTACACGTGAAATGTACTGCCAACATTCTTTTCGCTTTCCACGGAAACTGTTCCATTGTAAAGTTGTGCAATCTTTTTAACGATCGAAAGCCCCAGGCCGCTGCCCAGAATATTTCGTGTTTCCTCGTTTTTAATGCGCACAAATTCTTGAAATAAACGGCTTTGTTCTTCAGGTGTCATGCCAATGCCCGTGTCCGTTACCTGTATGGTTACCTGTTGATCGTCTTTCTTTAGCGTTACTTCGACTCTGCCGTTTTCCTTGTTGTATTTGATGGCATTGGAGATCAGGTTGTTTAAAACGATTTCCAGTTCGCTTTGATCGCCAGTTAGCGTAAGAGATTCAGGCGCATTAAGATGAATCTGGATGCCGCGCTCATTGGCCAAAACATTCATCGTTTCTATGGAATTGCGGGCGATTGGTACAAGGTCGATCTTTCTTAATTCCCGTTTTTTCTCGCCGGATTCGATGCGTGTTAAATCCAGTAAATCGAAAATCAGCTTGCGCATGCCTTCCATACGAATCAGAGAACGATCGATAATGTGGTCGTAATTTTTCAACTCTTCCCCGGCAGCTCGTCCTTTCATCAATCGCAAGTAACTTTCAACGGCCGCAATGGGCGCTTTTAGTTCATGAGACAGAACCGATAGAAACTGGAAACGAATTTTGCGCTTTTCTTCCGCCAGTCTTTTAGCTTCACGCTGGGCAATTAAATTGCGTGTAGCTTTTTCGACAACCGTACGAAGTTCTTCGGGAGTAAACGGTTTTGCCAGAAAATCAAAAGCACCGTTTTTAGTCGCACTCACGGCCACATCCAGCGAAGCGTAAGCGGTAATCATGATGGTCGTAACATCTAACTGTTCTTTCTTTATCCATTCCAGAATTTCCAGACCGCTGTAGCCGGGCATTTTGTAATCCAACAACAATAAATCAATCGCTTCTTTTTGCAACAAATCAATGGATTGTTGCCCGTCGGCCGCCTCAAGAACTTTAAATCCGATTTCGTGTTCCAGCTTTTCGAACTTAAAATGTGCTTTTTTTAAGACCTTTTGCACTCCTCTGCGCATGCCCGGCTCGTCGTCTGCCACAAGTACTTTTAGAAATTGCATCAATTATCTCCCAATAAGCGATTCATCTCTTTGAACAATTGTTCGAAGCGGATGTCTTTGTTTAAAATAACATCTGCTTTTAGCCAGTTTTTGCTTTCTTCAGTGGAAACATCAAATTTTAAACCGGTTTCATTGGTTACAGCGGTGATGATAATAACCGGTACATCCGGGTATTTCTTTTTGGTTTTGTAACTTAATACAAACCCACTGTCTAAATCATCCATCATCAGGTCAAAAATCGCAATGTCCGGCTTGATTGTTTCCAGTTGATTTTCTGCTTCCGCTTGCGATTCACAGGCTACGACATCAAAACCTTTAGACTGTAGTTGCATTTTTAATTGTTCCAAAATATCAAAATCATCGTCTGCAATCAGTACTTTTTTCTTTTCACTCATTTTGAGCGCCTTTCTGGTAATTTTGTTCTTGTTTCAAACTTCACTTTAGTTTTAGTCTGATTCATAACAAACCAGCACCTTTTCCCCCTCCCTAAATTTTTTGGGGAGGGGACCAGAGGG
>JAGHBR010000088.1 GCA_021160885.1 Caldisericaceae bacterium | reverse complement strand
CTTACACTCTTATACACTTAACCCTTTAACTCCATTCAACTACCCGACCAATAACGCCTTTTCCTCCAGACTTAAATATTTCTCCAATCCATAGGAGGATTTGGCTTGTTTTGCAAAATGCCCTCGATCTTGTCCATCACTTCAGGCGTTAAACGTGAGACTACATCGAGCGCTTTCATGTTTTGTTGTACCTGTTCAGGCCGCGATGCTCCGGTAATTACCGTGCTGACGTTCGGATTTTTCAAACACCAGGCAATGGCCAGTTGTGCCATGGTTACACCCAACTCTTCGGCTATTTTGGTTAATTTGCGCGTTTTTTCAATTCTCTTCTTGCCTTCTTCCGATTCAATACGGGCTTTTAACCATTCGTAACCTTTTAACGAAAGTCTCGAACCTTCCGTAATACCATTATTGTATTTGCCTGTTAAAATGCCGCTGGCCAGTGGACTCCAGGTTGTGGTACCAAGTCCAAAATCTTTGTAAAGATTTAAAAATTCCTGTTCTACTTTTTCGCGGCGAAACATGTTGTACTCAGGTTGTTCCATGGTTGGAGGAATCAAGTGTTCGCTACGCGCGAATTCGTAAGCGTGGCGAATTTGTTCAGCTGACCATTCGCTGGCGCCCCAGTACAGCGCTTTGCCCTGTTGGATGAGCAAATGCATGCTCCAGACGATTTCTTCGATCGGTGTGTAAAGATCCGGACGATGGCAGAAAATTAAATCAACATAATCTACCTGAAGACGCTTCAAAGCTGCATGGGCGCCTTCAAACAAATGCTTTCTCGAAAGGCCAACATCATTAGGCCCACTACCTCCCCAGAAAATTTTCGTTGAAAGGACCAGGTCAGAGCGTTTCCAGCCTGCCTTCTTAATGATATTGCCCATCATAATTTCGGCCTGACCTCTGGCGTAGGCTTCGGCGTTATCGAAAAAATTAACGCCAGACTCAAAAGCTTCTTTCATGCAATTGTAGGCAATTTGTTCATCCACCTGATCGCCAAAAGTCACCCAGGCGCCAAAGGATAATGCGGAGACTTTTAAGCCCGATTTTCCTAAAAAACGATATTCCATCGCCGTTTCCTCTATTTTATTTTACTTTTGTAATCCAATATTTTACGTATTCTGCGCTGATGCCGTTCTGCCCCGCCCGGAGTATTTAAAAAAGCCAGGACAATTTCTCTGGCCATATTGCTTCCTATGATTTTGGCTCCCAATGTCAATACATTGGCGTAATTGTGTTCACGGGCGCTTTTGGCCTCCACCACGTTATTACATTTTGCGGCCAGAATACCCGGCACCCGGTTGGCAGCCATGGCTGAGCCAATGCCCACACTATCAATCATTATACCCCGCTTGGCCTTGCCTGAGGCAACCTGTTCGGCAACTTTAAAAGCAAAGTCGGGATAATCGCAGGCCTCAGGACCATGCGTTCCCATATCAATCACATCGTATTTTTTTTCTAAAAGAAATTTTTTAAGTTCTTCTTTCAGGTAATAACCACCATGGTCAGCTCCTATGGCTATTCGCAATTGTTGAGCATCTTGCAGCTGATTATCAGGAACCTGATTCAAGGCAGTCTGCCTGGCCTCGATAAATTCCACTTTCAACTCTTTTGCCCGATCTTTGGCCAAAGGCGTAATCATGCTCCCTGGCTGCAAAACGATTTTTTTGCTTCCTTTGGCAGCTTGCTCGACATCTTTTACCGTAATTAACTTAGACATACCACTACCTTTGATTATTTTATCATTCTTTTAATACGTTTAATCCGTTGTTCTAACGGAGGATGGGTTGAAAAATAGTAAAAAAATTTCTCTTCTGTTTTCATAGATTTGAAACGTTTTAGCAAAGCCAAGGCTCCCTGTGGATCAAAGCCCGCGCTGTAAATTAAACGCGTGCCATATTCATCAGCCTGAAATTCATTAGCCTGAGAATAATGGCTGTTGACGACTTTTTTAATAATATCCTGTCCCAGAGTTTTAATGACTGTGCCGCCTTTTAAAAAGCGCTGTAAAGCTTCCAATGAGTAAGAAGCAACCATTCTTTTGAAAGGATGTTTTGAAACAATATGAATTATTTCATGGGCCAACACAAAGGCCATTTCATCTGTTTCGTTTTGAAGTTGTTCAACCAGGGCCGCAGTAACAAAGATAAAACCGCCGGGCAAGGCAAAAGCGTTTAAGTCGTTGGCATTTAGAATTTTTACAAAAAAGACTCGATTCTTGTTTTTAACACGCATCACAAGACGTTTTAAGATCGAATCAAGGAATAGCTGATGAAGTGGCGAATCAAATAACCCATTCTGATTTTCAATTTCACCAGCCAGCAAACTTCCCAAACGGTATTCAGCATTCAAAGCCTCTTCTTCAGATCCAAAAGCAGAATTGTAAAGGTATTTTCCTTTTACAATAGACTTACCAACCCTTTTTCCTAATTTATAAAACAAGTCCGCCATGATCTCCTCTTTTTTTAAAATATTACAATTTACTGTGATAAAAATCAAATGCAAGGAATTCTGGTTAAACTAAGTTCAAAGTGGTTCGATAATAATCTTTTTAATAATTCGTTTAATCTTTTTATTGGGGTAAAAATGGCAAAAGAAAAAATTTTCATTATTGATGATAATAAAATGAACATAAATTTATTGAAATCCATTCTTACCAAAGAAGATTATCTGGTGGGAGCAACATTAGATAGTACGATTGCTTATAAAAAGGTTATTGAAGCGGAGCCTGATTTGATTTTATTAGATATCATGATGCCCAAAGTGGATGGCTTTGAAGTTTGTGAACAGCTAAAAGCATCTGATCGGACAAAATTCATTCCGGTCATTTTTTTGACTTCACGCAATGATGAAGAAGGGATCAAAAAGGCTTTTGAATTGGGCGCAGCCGATTATGTTACCAGGCCTTTTAATCGAACAGAACTTCTGGCTCGCATTCGAACCCATCTCGATTTAAAAAGGACACACAAAAAGCTTCTTGAACTTGAACGGGATCGCACCGTTTTGGCAATGGCTGTAACGGCAAACCATGAAATAAATCAACCTTTGACTGTTTTAAGCGGAAACCTCTTTTTGCTCAAAGAATCATTGAAATCAAAAAATTTGAGTAAAAAAGAAATAGAATACATGGATCGCATGGAAAGAGCCATCGCCAAAATTAAATTCATTCTGGAAAAATTCCGTAGCCCAAATTCCATTAAAATTCAAAAATACATCGAAGACACCAAAATGGTTGTCTTCGATGATCAGGTGTGATTAAACCTGATAACCTGCCTCATGGATGGCTTCTTTTACCTGATCGATATTGGCTTCATCTTCAATAAAAAATTCGGCCTGGCCACTTTCCAGATATACTTCAATGTCTTCGGTACCATCTACGGATTGAATGGCCATGGTCACGGCATGCACACAATGCTGACAGGTCATCCCTTTTACATCTAAAACAATTTTTCCCATATTTCCTCTTTTTGCTTTTTCAATATTTCGATCTCTTCACATTAAAACAAATTGAACAATTTAACACAAAAAATTTCATTAAAGCTCAAATGCTTTTGTTTTCAAATAGTTACTATTTAATCACCTGTTAAAAGAAGTAGTTAATGAACTGTTCCATTTTCAGTCTTCTTTCAACCGACAAGTCAGCTAAAATGGTTTCAATTTTACGCCACAATTCCTCACTCAACTTTTGCCCTTCAAACATTTCTTTCAGAAACTCAAATTCTCTGTCAAAAATTTCAACCTTTTTAAAAATTCCCTCTTGCAATTCATAACGTAGATGAATGACATCAGATGCCAATTTAATTCTTTTCTCGATTTTCAATGGAGGAGATTCGGCCACCGTCCACTGGAAGGAATGATATTTTGGGTTTGCTAATTGTACAATTTTTTGCCATTCCGCTTCAGTAAATTGGTAAGCCGCAAAATTTTGCCCACCAAAAACTTCCTTTAAATCTTTAGCAATTTGTTCTACCTCCAGCGGTGTTTCAATCTGCACAGCAATATTGGTAACTGAACTACGAACCGATGAAGTAGCACGGGATTCTACCTGCATCATCAATGGTTTTGATTTTTTTAAAGTCTGTTTAAGTCGTTTCAGATCACTATTAATGAGCAGCGTTCCATGGCTCAGCATGCGGTTACGACTGGTAAACTGGGCATTGCCCGACACCTTTTTCGAACCTAACCGCAAGTTATTACGCTGATCAATCGTTAATGAAATACCTATCGATTTTAAATAATTTAAAACCGGTTCCAGAAAGCTTCGATACTGATTAAAGTTTTTTAAAGTGTATTGAGTAATGAAGCTCAAATTCAAATTACCTTCATCATGGAACACCACTCCATCACCAGAAATCCGACGGAAGACAGGTATCGCATGTTGCCAGCAATAAGGCAAATTGACTTCTAACACAATATTTTGGTGACGTCCGATAATTACGGAAGGCCGATTTCTTTAAATAAAAATGTAAGAATGAGCATCTGGTAAGTGGCGAACAGCAAACTCTTCAATAGCCAGATTAATAGCAGGATCAAGGTTGCCCTGATTTTCCAGGACAACCCAATCCTGGTTAAAATGCTGAAGCATCAGTTTGCCTGATTCCCCAATTCTTTTTCAAGCCGAAAAACAGGACGAATATCCACCGGCAACTCACTTAATTTGGCGCGCATAACCATCATCGGTTCCGATTCCACGGCGTATTTCTTTAACAATTCCTTTGCCCCCTGGTAATCGCCCGTTGCTTGAATGGTGAGTAATTTATTGGCCAGATCACGAACGCCATCTTTGATCTTTTCAAAATTGACTTTAACCAGATGGCTTGCCGGATCGTACTCGTAGGCGCCTTTTTCCATTAGGTAATTAAAAATCAAGGCATTACCTGCGCCATGAGCTTCATTAATGCCAAAGCGAATGGAGCGGAAAATTCCCGCTAAAAAGGTAGCGTAAATCTCTTTTTCCAACGATGGCGGGTAAACGCCTTTTTCGATCATGAACAAATTATTGTACATGCCCAGCACATCGGCTTTACACTCTTCGATGCTGGAGTAAGTTTCTTTTAATTCTTTTTTTACTTCGGTTTTGCGACCATTCAAAACAATTTTGCCCGGTCCCAATCCGTGTGAAATTTCATGCATTAAAGTGTGATTGAAGAAGGCATCAAATGTGACCAGCGGCAACTGCTCCGGATAAAGCACTTTTTCGGCGATGGGCTTTAACAACTTTTCAAACTTTGCCTCGTGCAGATTTTTAAGCATTACTTTCTTGGAACCTTTGGCCTCGCGCACGCGTTCGTCATTTGGCAAATTGAAGGCCAGGGTTTGAACACCGGCTTTGGTATCGCCTGCTGAAAAGATTTCCTGCACCACTATAATAGGAGATTCCGAACCGCGGTTAAAATTTTTGTAGGCATCAGGAATCGGCAGGTTGCGCTCCATATCGTTTAGGTAAGAAGCAAACTTCTCTAATTTTTTGCTTTCTTGCGGATCACGAAGTGTGATAAAAGCTTCAAACGACGCTTTGTAATTGAACAGTTCGTCTTCGTAAACTTCGTATGGCCCAATAATGACTTCAATAGTGTGATCTTTAAGGTCCATCCAGGCCATATCACTTTCGAAATAATCATTCGATAAAAAGGCTTTGGCCCGCAATTGCAGATACTTTTTTAAAGAAGGATTATCGGCAAATTGGGCTGCTTTTTTCAAATAGTCCGCAGCCCTGATTAACTGGTCTTTGTAATATTCCGAATAAGGAATTGCCACTAATTTCCCATCTTGCCTGCGAATCATGGTTCTTTCCGAAGTAAACGCAGCCTCATCTTCAGGATGCTGTTTGAGCCAATTTTCGAACTCCTGACGCGTCATGTCGGCAGGGTAAAAATTAGCGCCTTTGGGCTTTGGTTCATTGCCAATAAAAGGCTTGTTGTGGTTTAAACGATCGAAAGGGCCAAACATAATATTAAAATATTCAAGACGTAATTTGTCCAGCGGATCAGTTGATTCCTGCAATTGTTTGCGAATTTGAAAATTTTTAGCGTACACCTGATCCAGGAAGATTTCATCGATGATCCTGGCTGCATGGTAAAGATTTTCTACTACTTTTTGTTTGCGTTCATCGAGCAAAGAATGGTCGTATTTAATCTCTACCGGTGAAAATTGAGCAATCATTTTTCGCAATTTAGCAGCTTCCGGATTTTCTTTTTTGGGCTGACAGGCCGTTGTCATTAAGATGGCAAAGCCTAAAATTAAAAGCAGTCCCCATTTCATAAACGTCACCTCTTTTTTTCCTACATATATTACTACTTGCTTAAAAATAATTTAAAATAAAACAATGGATTAGCAAACTCGGTTTTGGGAATCTGGTTGGCCATCATACCACTGATAATTTCACGTACATGATTACTGCGAGCCGCTTTTTTAATAACAAAATTTAACAGCGGTCGAATGCGCCCAATTTTTTGCAGCTTGGCGCTGACCTGCAATTCGTCGCCCAGGGCCTGCCACAAATTTTTGTCGTACTGGCTTAAAAAAGCCTCGCTAAAATCATTCGCTTTAATGGCTTTAGCAATGGTTTCAGAAGCAATCATGGCAGAATAAAGTGCATTGCCGATGCCTTCACCCGTAAAAGGATCAATTAAACCGGCAGCATCTCCCAAAAGCAGAAAACCGGCGCCGTAATTTTTACGGTGCTTGCTGCCTACAGGCAGATTCCAGCCCACCGGCTCTTCCAACGGCTTAGCCTCAGCAAAACGATCAGCCAAAAAAGGACTTTCAATGGCCTTTTTCATGGCAGCCGCTAGTTGAACTTTACGCTTTTTCAGACTTTTGTGCAGCATTCCAATGCCAATATTGGCCAAATTATCGCCTGCCGGAAACAGCCACAGGTAACCTGGCTGCACTTCGTCGATGTAATGTAATTCGATTTTCTGATTCAATCCTTTAACATTTTTATAATACTGGCGCAAAGCGACCACCCAATGCGCCGGATCGTATTCGTACAATCCGGTTTGCCGCGCCACGACTGAATTAAAGCCATCCGCCCCGACGATTACTTTGCCTAAAATGGAAATGGTGTGGTTAAGGCTACCGCTTTTAGCATTTACGCCAACCACCTGTTGTCCGTCAAAAATCAGCTGATTTACCTGATAGCCTTCAAAAACCGTGGCAACCTCTTTTCGAGCTTTTTGAAAAAGAAAGTTATCGAACATTTTTCTTGAAATGACCAGGCCTGGTGGAATGCCCTGCCGCTTATCTCCCAACAAAGGAATGGTCACCGTGTCGTGATCCGGATTGCCGAAAGTGATGGCCTCGATCTTTGCCGAAGGCAGGGCAACCACTTCTTCCAACAATTCCAATTCTTTTAGAATAGTCATAGATTTGCCTGAAATGGCATCGCCACAAATTTTATCCCGTGGAAATTGTGCTTTTTCAATCAAGCAGACTTCAAGACCTTTACGCGCACAAAAAAGGGCAGCAGCCGAACCAGCCGGACCACCTCCCACAATGACAACATCATAAACTTTAGACATATCTCTTTTCCAGATTTTACTCACTCAAAAATTCAATAACTTCCCGAATTCGCTGGGCACATACCTGACAAAAGGGCTTGTCTCCATTGCGAAACATGACACAATCCAGCATGGGCCGGTACATTCCCGTGGACAGGTAGCCAGCGCCTTCAAAAGCGCCGACCTTGCCGGAATATTGATCCTTATGTAAAATTTCATCTACCTTTTGGTTGAAAGCTTTTGCTAAATCATCGGCTTCCTTTTTCTTTGCAGCCAGAAGAGCTGAATCGGCCTTGGTCTTGTTTAACTCAGCAATCTCCTGGTTCAGCCTCTGGCGCTTTTTCTGATAATCGATCTGTAATTGATCAAACTCCTGTTTGCGCCAGGGCGTAGGAATGGGCGTGCCGGGTTCCACCAGCTTTTTCCACTTTAGGTTTTGAGGATCCAGCAAACGAGTAATATTGGGTTCGGTAGGTTCTACACCGGGTGGGTAAAATTCATCGTAAGCCGTGCTGGAAGCGTAGTACTCATCGGCCAAACCGGCAAAGGAATGACCAAATTCATGGATAAACACATTTTCACTGTACAGATTGTCGGTGGTAAAATCCATGTAAAAATTGTAAATGCCTCCGCCACCATAACGTTGTTGATTGACCATAATGATGATGGCATCGTGCGGTACAGCCGAAGCTAAATCCTGCATGGTCCGGTTGTCTTCAGTTAACAGGTAGCGGTAAGAGCCCATGGAATTGAAGGTGCAGTTTAAAAGTGTGTTTCGGAATTTTTCGTGCGTCGGTTCGTCACAAAAGCTTTCCGCCGATGGTTTAAAAACTCCGTAAATGTTAATTTTTCCCTGGTACGATTTAAAAGGCTCTTTGTTGAGTAAAACTCTGGTGTAACGTTGCAAATCATTTTTAAATTTTAAACTGTCCTTAACCGTATACCCTTCGGACAGAAAGACAATATCTGCTTTTTTATGCGGATCCCCAGAATAATGGGATTTAAAAACAATGGCGCCGGCAGCTCGGTTTTCTTTGCTGATTTGAATCTTTTGCAGATCAATGGTTTGTTCAAATATAAGATTTAATTTGTTTTGACGGTCTCTGGCGAACAAACGAAACACAACCGGTACTTTGGGGAAAGGGATTAAGGCAGATTCGTGATACGTACGTTTAATCCCCTTTTTAGCCTGACTGGTGGTCTGATATTCGCCAAAATAGGAGTTAAAACCGCGGGAGAAGATTACCTGTTTTGTAACCGAATCAAAGACTTGAATGTAATATTTTCCGTTGTCAAAGGGATCGATTAAATGTTGTAAACTACCCGACCAGTAAGGCTGTAAATAGTACTGATCAATGGTGATCATCTCCTGTGCAGCATCCCCAATATGGTAATAATCGATACGTAGCGTACTGTCAGCAAAAAATTGCCGAAAATTAACTTGCGCACTTAAAAACAGAGGAATTAGCAGGAATAGTAAAACAAATTTTTTAAACATTTACAAACTCCCTGTCAATTTTAATTAATAAATAATTTCGAAAAATAATCGTTAGCATGCAACCAAAAACAAGATTTTTACTAAAGTTGTTAAGTTGGTTAAATATTCAAGATACCTATGACAAATTCATTAAGAATGTCATTCCCACGCAGGCGGCAATCCCTAAGTTGACAGGTTAGGAAAATCCCCGATTTTTTCAAAGATTACATTTAAAATAATTTTTCAACTGCGCTAATCCTGGCCCCACTATTCTGTACCAACTGCAAGAGATCATCAGCTTGACTTTTACCGTGATAAATTTCGGGAATTTTTTTCTTCTCCTTCTTGTTTAAAATAACGTTAAAAAAAATAAGGAGAAACTCATGCCTAACCGAAGAAATTTTTTAAAAGTCGGGGCTGCTGTAATGGCCAGTAGCGCTTTGGCTCCAAATGTGATGGCGGCCAATATAGAATCAGGACAGGAACAGGTAAGCGGAAAGCTTACGGAACACAAATTGCCCCCACTACCCTATGCTTACGATGCCCTGGAGCCTTACATAAGTAAGCGCATCATGGAATTGCATCATGACAAACACCATGCAGGTTACATTAAAGGACTTAATAAAGCAGAAAAAGAATTGGCCAGGGCCCGAGCAACAGGTGATTACAGCCTGATTCAGTACTGGTCGCGAAAGGCGGCATTTAATGGCGGCGGACATTTCTTGCATTCCATGTTCTGGAAGGTAATGGCTCCGGCCGGTAAAGGTGGCGGTGGTAAACCAAAAGGTGAACTGCTTAAAATGATTGAACGTGATTTTGGCAGTTTCGATGCCTTTAAAGCACAATTTTCAGCAGCAGCTAAAAACGTGGAAGGCAGCGGCTGGGGATTACTACATTACCGACCGGCAGACGACCGGCTGATCGTTTTGCAGGCAGAGAATCAACAGAAACTTTCTCCATGGGGCTCCACCCCGGTAATGGGCATTGATGTGTGGGAACATGCTTACTACCTGCAGTACGAAAATAAACGGGCCGCTTACATTGAAGCCTGGTGGAATATTGTCAACTGGGAACAAGTCTGGCAAAATATTTTGGAACTAAGGAAATAATTTTTAAAACAACGGAATTGATATTAATCAAACATGCCCTTCCCTAAAACCCATAGAGTCGGCCATTAGCGGCCGGCTTTTTATTTTTTAACCTACTGGTTCATGTTGTCCAATGAATTTATTTAAATTTTTACTGGCAAAATCAAATGCTTCCGGGGTGTCTATGTCAATCCACCATTCATCCGCTTTCATAAAAACAGCCGCCATGTCGTCCATTTCAATCAACTTTTGCACGGCCGCGCTGATCGATTCTTTACCCATTTCCAGTTGCCGACGCATGGCCTGGTAAAAGTCCGGTTTTAATTTAAAAATGCCACAGTCGATGCCATTGTAAGATTTAAGCTCTTTGCCGATATTTTTGATTTTTTCTTCTTTTAACTGAACTTTAGTGGCATCATCAATATCAAAAATGCGTTCCACATCAGGATCGACCAACAAAAGATTTCGCTGATCTTCAGCAAAAATAATTCTTTGCAACGCTTTTGGGCTAACAATATGAT
>JAGHBR010000460.1 GCA_021160885.1 Caldisericaceae bacterium | reverse complement strand
GATTTTATCAGTTATATTTAGTGTGCTAACCATTCGCTATAATAAGCAAATCGAAAAAACTCTTTTAAACAATGCCAGAACGCTTTATCGTATGGTGGTTGCGGTTCGCAGCTGGGCTTCAGAATATGAAGGGGTGCTGGTTAGAAAGAAGGCAACAACAGAAATCAATCCCTTTTTAGCCCATCCCATTTTGCTTTCACAAAATGGCGACACGTTGGTTTTAAAAAATCCGGCTTTAATTACGCGCGAGTTAAGTGAATTAAGCAAAGACTTTTTAGGCGACGCCTACTTTCACATGTCCAGTAAAAAATACATCAATCCGGCCAATAAACCGGATGACTTTGAGCTTAACGCCCTTAATTTTTTAGAAAAGGACTCCCTCCAGAAAGAATTTTACCAATTTGAAAACATGAATAATCGTCTCTATTTCCGCTACTTTGCGCCCCTTTACACTAAAAAATCCTGTTTAAGCTGCCATGCCAGCCAGGGCTATCACGAAGGTGATTTAAGGGGCGGGATCAGTATTGTGCTATCAGCAGAAGACTATCAAAAGGCGCGAGCCGCCAATCTTAGATTCATGATTATTTCATCTCTGGTTACCATTCTCATCCTTTCGACAATTTTGTATTTCGGATTGCACAAAAGTATTCTTCATCCCATTGAACAACTTACAGCCGCGGCCGAACGGATTGAAACTCAGGATTACCAATTCTCTCTACCCCAGATTGGTAAATCCAGTTTAGAGATTCGAAAGTTGTTTAATACCTTTGAACGCATGCGCCAATCAATTCAGGCCTATTTAACAAATCTTAAACTTTCAGAAAAAAAATACCGTTCTCTAATCGAAAATTCTCTGGAAGCTATTGCCATTGTGGATCAAAATGGTGCCATTGTAGAGACAAACAACCGCTTTCAACAACTTTTTGGACAGGAAAATAAGAGCTTCAAAGGAAAAAAAATAAAAGAATTGATCAATCCTGATAGTATTCATTTTTTAGCAGATAATAAAAATCATCATACAAAACACTACGAAGCTGAAATTTGCCTCAATCCGGAACAGGTCATTCCGGTCGAAATTTTTGAATTGAGTAATATTAAAATCACTCATGACCAGACGATTAACTTTTATTACCTACGTGATTTAAGGTTACGTAAAAAACTTGAAACCTACAGCTTACAAATGGAAAAGATGCTGGTTTTAGGCGAACTTTCCGCCGGCATTGCTCATGAATTGAGGAATCCGTTGTTTGCTCTATCCAATAATCTTGATTATCTGAATTCAAAATTCAAAGATCAAAAAGATTTTGAGGAAATTTATCCTGAATTGTTGGAAAGTGTTAACAAAATTCACAAAATTATTTCGGCTATTTTAGATTACGCCGCCCCGCATCCTCCAGAATTCAAAACCATTGACCTTATTCAAATAATTGACCAATGCCTGATTTTAGTACGTAAAAAATTTGAGAAGGCGCGAATCAAAATTGTTCAGGAATTTGTAGGAAATTGTTTTAGGGTAAAGGCAGATCCACATCAAATGGAACAGGTGTTTGTAAATTTAATCATGAATGCCTTTAAAGCCATGGAAGAAGATGGCCAGTTGACGATTCGGGGTGTGTGTAAAAATGGGAAAACGGAAATCGCTATTATAGATAACGGCGTTGGCATTCCCCAAAGCGATCTTAACCGAATTTTTGATCCTTTTTACACGCACTTTGAATCCGGCACAGGGTTAGGCCTTTCTATTGTGCAAAAAATTCTAACACAACATGGTATTAAGTACCGTGTTTTCAGTGAGGTTGGCAAAGGCACAACCTTCTTACTTTATTTTAAACATGAAGAATAATGGAGCAGACAATGAAATTTCAGATTCATATAGTTGACGATGAACCTACGGTGGCCCAATCTTTAAAACGTATTTTAAATTCCAATGAACGGCAGATCGAAATTTCACATTCCGGCAAAGAAGCCATGGAAAAAGCTGAACACATTCCTTATGACCTGTACCTTCTTGATTATCGGTTAAAAGAGATGGATGGCATCAGTCTTCTTAATCAGCTAAAGATTAAAAATCCTGAAGCCATTTACATTTTTATTACCGCTTTTGGCAATGTTGAAACGGCCGTGCGCGCAATGAAGGCCGGCGCTTTTGATTTTGTTCAAAAAGACCAGAATCCGGATGTCATCCGATTTACAGTGCAACGCGCGCTCGATACCCTGCGCCTGCGCAAGGAGGTTCACTTACTTAAAAACTCTTTTTTCCAGGAAAAAACACAGCGCCAGATTGTAGCAGAATCGCCAACTATGAAAGAGATTTTAGAAATAGCCGAAAAATATGCCCAAACCGATTGTACTGTGTTAATCACTGGCGAAACGGGTACCGGTAAAAACGTATTGGCTGAATTTATTCATTTTCAAAGCAATCGCTTTAACCAACCTTTTTTAGCCATCAACTGCTGCACCATTCCACCGAATTTAATGGAAAGTGAATTGTTTGGTTATGAAAAAGGAGCCTTTACCGGCGCCCACACCTCAGGCAAAATCGGACTAATTGAGCGCGCAGACCAGGGCACCCTCTTTTTAGATGAAATCGGTGAACTAACTCCTGACTTGCAGGCTAAACTGCTTTACATTATTGAAAAGCAGGAATTCTTGCGTATTGGCTCAATTGAACCTCAAAAAGTTAACACACGCATTATTGCTGCAACGAATGTGAATCTGGAAAAAATGATCGAAGAAAAGACATTTCGCAGCGATCTTTATTACCGCTTAAATGTGGCGACCATTAAATTACCTCCGCTCAGAGAGCGTAAAGAAGACATCATTCCGTTAAGCAAAATTTTTATTGATGAGTTTAATCGAAGGTTCAATAAAAGCATTGAACGCATTTCAGAGGATGCGGCTGAGTTTCTCATTAACGCCCCCTGGAAAGGAAACATAAGAGAGCTTAAAAATTTATTAGAAAGAGTTATGATTTTAATTGAAGGTAAAACTCTTACGTTTAAGGAGATCCAAAGGGCTTTAACGCCTTACAATAACGGAATTAGCAACAACGATCAGTCTTTTTTTTCATTAAATCTCAATCCTGAAAAAGGCGCCAATTTACTGCAGGAAAGTCAAAAACAGCTAATCCTGCAGGCCTTGGAAAAGAGTAATCAAAATCGAAGTTCTGCCGCACGTTTGCTGGGGATTCCACGAACCAGCCTTAATTTTTACATTAAAAAGTTCGGGCTTTAACACACTTCTTTCAATAAATCATGAGTCGTTTTCAGGTTAAATAGTTAAATAATTGAATGGTTGAACAGGAATTGACTCAGTGTGTGAATAGTGGCTATTTATTTTGCCTGTGGCTGCACTGCCCTGTGTTATTTAATAAGCAATATTTTCATTGTTTGCCAGGCATTCTTTCCAGTAAATCGCACCAGGTAAAGTCCGCTGCTCAGCTGATTCCTTTTCTGATCCCGCCCATCCCAAATCAAACGAAAATTCTTTTTTATTGCCATTCCCTTAAAAAGGACTTTCACCTTCCGGCCCTTCAAATCGAAGATTTCAACCTTCAACCTTAGAGGTCTGGAAATCGCTACTTCGAATACGATTTGATTGTTAAAAGGATTAGGAAAGACGCGCTGAAGTTCAAAAAATTTTGGGGCCTGCAAATCGTTTTCAAGCAACCCTGTAGCCGGATTAACAACGTAGATATCATCAAACCAGAGTTTCTGGCCGGTGAAATCCTGATATTCAGCTACAATTTCAAATTTATCCACCGCAGCCCAGTCAAACAGGCCCTTTGGTTCAAACCAACCATTATCCCAAGATCCGCCTTCAACAAAATCGGACAAAGGGATTTGTACGTGTTGCCACTGACCGTTAAAATCAACCAATGAATGGTCAATTGTTTTCTTTTTGCGCCAGGGGTGATCGTCGGCGCCTGTTTTGGTGTCCACAAAACGCACATCAAATTTAATGTTTTGATTACCTTTCACCCAAAAATCAAGCAAAGCTCCCTGTTCAACCAGATAATGCAAGTCTTTATTCGGTTTAAAATCAAAAGCCAGATAACTGTATTGTTTACTACCAGCCCAGTACAGACAGTACTTTCCTGAATGAGGAGTTGAATCCGAGTAGTAGTCAAGAAAACCTTCATTGGTCCAGTTGGTGGCATTAATGTTTATTCCAAAATAATCATCATAAAGAGTAAACGTAGTAGAATCCGGCTTCAGGATGAACTCCTTTTGCGGTGGCACATTAAAGCCTACAGCTTTCAGTAAATCCACGTTTAAATCGTAATTAAACAGTTCATTACTGCCCTTTTCAAAAAGGCCGAACCCGCCCTGGTAATCCCAGAGAGTCCAGGAAATACCATTATCTGTTAAATAATCCGTTACAATCTGGTACCACAACACGCGATCAAATTCTGGACTATTGGGTATGTAAACGCCCAATTCTCCGCAAAATACGGGAACATTTCTTTGCTGAGCAAAATGAACGGCTTTGTCGATTTGGCTTCGGACATAGCCAATGGTTCCTTGACTGGAATAATTATTTAAGGCGCCTTCAATCCAGGTGCCTTTTAAATCATCGGGACAGTCTGGCATGTGGCTGGCCATGTAGGGAAAAGGCACGTCAGCCAGAGAGACCATGGACGGATCGGTCCAGCTGGCTCCCTGATGGGTAAAAACAAAAGGATCGTAAAAATGGAAGGTGTAAATCAGATTGCTGTCAGCATATTCGGGCATGTACTGCAGGTTATTGTAACTGTTCCAGCTGGCCGGTCCCACAATTAGGGTGTGTAAAGAATCGATTTTGCGAATTTCCGCCACAACCTGTTGCTGAATGTCATTCCAAGTTCGATCTGCAATGCCATGCGGTTCATTCAAAATTTCGTAATACAACAATTCCGAACGTTCTTTAAAATGCTGAGCCATTTGTTGCCATACCGGATTTAATATTTGCCCGATTTCAGGAGAAGTATTGGCCGCAGGATCAAAGGAATGGTTATCCAAGATTAAATGCATGCCTAAATCTTCACACCAGTCAACAACCTGATCCAGAAATTCGAACAATAACGGGTCAACCTTGTAATCCGGAGCGCCATAAGTCATGGCATGCAAATTGATCGGCAAGCGAATGACATCACAGTCCAAACTTTTGATGTTCTCAAAATCTTGTCGGCTGTATTTTCTGAATTGGATTTGGTGCGCGCCGTCAGTTTGAAACCAGTTGGTTAGATTAATCCCTCTATGAAATGGAACCGTTTTGGAATATGAAACAGACAACATGCCGATGAGAAAAAACATTAAAACTGATAAGCGCATTGTTTCCCCTTTTTTAGTAAAAAATATTCATTTAAATCCAAAAATGAAAATTTTTTTGGAAAATTTGTTGAATTGATGTAACTGACAAAAGAGGTGACTTATTCAAGATTAAGAGATAGAACTATCAAGTAACGAGAGGTCGCAAAGGCGGCTGTTCGATTAAGAAAAAAACGCACCATATTATGCCAGCTAATACACAATTAATTAG